>CAMYJP010000019.1 GCA_947258675.1 uncultured Desulfobulbaceae bacterium
TGGGAGGCTTTTTCTGTCCCGGACTTTGTTCTCTTTATGTTCATTTCTGAAGTAATAATCTTTCCTTGAGTCGTTGGCCATTGAAGACTTTCTTTGGCATTACTAATACTGTTCATGCCAATGATAGTTAATATAATTCCAACGATTACAAACAGTATACCGAACAATAAGTAAGCTAGTTTTTTATCCATATTATATCATCCTTCACTAGCTATGAAGTCAAGTGACCGACAAAGCAGTTTACAATGGAAGACTCTTAACGTTTTCCCTCTTTAAAGTATCAGATCTCCTTTCCTTTAGGAAATAGGTCTTCATTTCTCCTTTTCCCTTGATCTTTACCAGAGGAGTCCGAAGTTCCACGGAAAAATTATAGTTCAACGCCTTATATGTTGCCTCCGATATCTGTATCCGCGACGGTATACCCTGAGACTCTAATCGACTTGCAACGTTGACAGTATCTCCCCACAAGTCATATATAAATTTGCTCTTGCCGATAACACCTGCAATCACTGGGCCTGTGTTAACACCTATGCGGAGGGTGAGCTCGCTACTATAACTTAGTTGTTTCATAGCAGCGAGCATGGCTAACCCGGCGTCTACCACGACGTCGGCATGGTCTGATCGTGGAACAGGGATTCCGGCTGCCAGCATGTAAGAATCACCAATGGTTTTGATCTTCTCAAGCCCGCGGATTGCCACCAGTTCATCAAAAACATTGAATATTTCGTTCAATCTTTGAACCAGCGATTTGGCAGGAACGCGTGAAGCCATTTCAGTGAAATTCACCAGATCAGCAAACATTACCGTAACTGTATCAAAATGATCAGCGATAGTAAGCTCCCCTCGTCTTAATCTCTCTGCTATCGGTCGAGGAAGAACATTAAGCAGTAGTAACTCTGAATTTTTTCTTTCATAATCGAGCCAATCTTGATATGCCTTAACACTTAGAATGTTGCGTAGACGTAGAACTAGCTCACTCGAGTCCACTGGCTTAGCCAGAAAATCACTCGCACCAAGCTCCAGCGTTTTTAATTTAGTTGCGGAATCGGTAGAGGCGGTTAGAACAAGAACCGGGATACGGGATAAATTATCATCGTTCTGAATCATAGCCAGGATCTCCAGTCCGCTTAAATTCGGCATTACCAGATCCAACAGTAATACATCCGGTTTATGTTCTTTCAGCAGCGCCATCGCCTTTTGGGAATCCGTAGTAGAAACAAAATATTTATAGCCGGCCTCTTCCAGAAAAATTTGAATTATTTCGATATTAATTGATTCATCATCGACCATCATGATGGTTGCATCACTCAGGTGCTCAGATTTTCGTGGCTTCTCGTCTGCAAGGGAGCTGACAAGATCGGGTGAATCTCCATCGTTGTTCAAGAGCATCTTTCTACCTTTTTTCGAACCCGTATTAATGTAAATTTATAAAGTAGTAACAAGAACAGATTAGATCTGGAATATTCTAATTTCTTCGAACAAAAAAGAGTGGATCTTTAGGGGAATTTGCACGACTCACATATATGACTTTAAGAGCGAAAAGTCCGAAAATCGAATCATCACTTCCTTGACAAAATGAATACTATCAGTGCCATTACTTCTCGTGTAAAGTTTATTATGGCAATAAATAAAAATCTAAATACTTATCATATTCACCAACGTTGACATATTCAGCACCTATATAGAGGCCTTTGACTACCCTGACAAGGACTTCTCTTGAGATAAAGGTCTTCTGGGTGTCATCAATTCTATATTCAACATTGAGAATATTATCTTCTTCAATTTTATGTGCACCGACAGTATAAAAACCAACACCGCTCATGGAGATATTATTTGCTATAATGCCGCCCTCGTCATTATCATGAGATTGATTTACGTAACGGCCCTTTAATTCTGTATCCTTTCGATACATCTTCCTGAATTCAAGGACAACATTAAATTTTTTTTTGCAGAGACAACTAATTTTCTGAACCTTTTTTGGTTGTTTCAATTTTTCTACAGGAATAGTTTTTGAGACCTGGCAATAAGGACACTTGATTTCAACTGTATTGTCTCGATTTACATAAATCCTCTCAACTTCCATGATACAATCCTTTGAGTATATAAAGAGGAAAACCAAGCTAATTAGGTTCGTTACCTACCAACCACTTTTCAGGATCGCTTGTATATCCATATTTATGTAACGCCATTGCAATCAATTAAAAAATGGGGTCACCATTTGCAACATGTTTATGTTTGGGTGCATTTTGCACTGTCGCCTTTTATTTTACTTTCGGCTGTATGATGCACCGTCTTTACCCGACAACCAGTAGAAGTTCAAAATACTTCTTTCTATTTAGAAACAAAAAAACCAGGAGAAGATTTTGCGTCTCACAACATGGCTTTACATTTTTCTAGAGTATGGTAGCTGAGTAACTTAGTGGAAAAGATATATATTTGCCCTTCATCGAAGACATTGAAAAATAGAGTTTGCTCTGATCGATGCTGTACGTTGCAGATTGAAATTTTAATTTGTATTAAAAATCTCGACTGGATAATCTATCAATATTGTTACCATAGAACGATAAAATTCTCTAATTTGCCGAGAAGTTTTGTGCGATCATCCTGGTAAACGTTTACCCATTTTGCATTTACATATTTTGCTGCTCGGTGGGGAAGGTCATCTCCACCTGGTTTGTAATAGTCATCTATTGTCAAAATATACTTACCGGGAACTCCGGCACTGAAATAAAACGCACGTGTTTGTTTTCTGTACCCATCGTGTCCATCTATGACCGGGATACCATCCGGCCCGATAATCTTATACTTTATTTTGCGTTTTGCCTTTTTACTCCGGCTTTGAATGACAACCCTGAATCGTTCATCAACCATATTAGCATTCATAGTCAAAGGTTTGTTATAGGCAAGATAATCGCTATAGATTTTATCCCCGGATAGTAGCATCAGATCACTTATGGACCAGACCAGGAGTATACCGCCGAAAAGAATAATAACTATACCCCACCATGATTTGGTGATATATTTAAAAGATTTTAATACGTTATCTATTCTTGTCATAATTGCTCCAAGCTTTACTGTTTTAGTAAGGACACAGAACCTGTCTCATTTTACAAACACCATATTCCGAATAAGAAATCCAAGTTGAAATTTGTTGTCAAAGATATTTGCTAGTCAATGATTGCATGCGCAAAATAAAAAGAAAAAATTTTCAATGGGTGCCATCTCATTGAATTTACTATTTCTGTCTTTTCTTTATCTGGGAACAGATTGATTTCCTTATTAGACTGTCAGATACTTCTTTCGAACGCTATGGGAAAAAACTTAAGGATATTGATGTAGTAGAGGGATATAAAAAGAGGGTGTTTGACTTTCTTAAATAAGTAATATATTGCCAAATGCTTACTGTCAGTAATTTCCTAACCAGGCAAGATTTATAGTGGAAATGGAAGGGTAGAAAATGCAAAGCGGGCAGATGGGTTAGCAATTAATTGTATCTTTTAGCTCAAAAAGAGTCCTAGAAAAATAAGCCCAAGCAATGCCAAAGTCCATGAATAATGATGTCATTTTCAAATAGTACTAAATGTCATCCCGCCACATGAAATTTAAGTCTATCAGCCTGTCAGAAAGGATTGACGCCAGATTATGCATTATCACATAGCCAATATGGTTATATCTTTCAAACAGATCATACAGCTTTTGCGCACGGAATTTTATAACATGTAATTCATCACCATAGGCAACAACCTGGGCTGACCGACGCTTGCCTTTTAAAAGACCCATCTCACCGAACACCCCACCTTTTTTTAATGTGGCCAGTCGCTTTGCGGTTCTATTATCCTTTCCTCTTGGAACCAACTGAACCTTGACCATACCATTAGCAATAAAGAAAAGGTCGTCTGGCCCTTCACCTGCAAACGATTCTTCCAGGATCACGTCATTATCTCGATATGTTAAATCCTCACCGCAAGCCAAAACCGCGTCTAGCTCTTCAAGATCTAATCCTTCAAAAATTTTGTATGTTAAAAGTTTTTTTCTGTCTACCACAGTTTATTCTCCTGTTCTAATTTAATGGAGAAATGGAAAAGTTCCATGAATTTTGTTAGTGCTGTCTTATTAACTAGTTAGTGCCCATCCGGAAAGTCCTTTTTTTTCGGATGGCGGCACTAAGTTGTTTGCAATTCGAAAACGAGCAGTTTTGAGCAAGTTCAAGGATTGCAAGGAGTTGCGCGGAGGCGTACTCAGGTAGGCCGCACAAACAACTCCGCAGGCTGACGAAGAAATTGCTTAAAAGGGCCGTTTCCGGATGGAAATTAGTTAAGTATTACTTTTTTGTCAAGCAGGATACATGAATAGGGCAGTTGCCAGAAAACAAATTTGGCTAACTTTGGGTTCATTTAATAGGCCTTATGAGATGGGTGCGACGGAGTTCTTCCCACAATTCATTTATTATGATCATTGATGCATCATCACCATGTACATCATTTTTACCAGCATAAGTGCAACAAGCTCGCATCAGGGCCTTATTTTCTGACCATAAACCAAATTCAGATCTGATATACAAGCCTAACGAAGAAAGGCGTAGTTCAATTAACTCATTCTTATCCATTTTAGCCATCTCGGCTCTATCCTTCAATGGCAAGTTAGAGATTAGATGTTTTACAGCTTCATCAAGACTTTGAGGTAAATGTTCCAAGCAACTCATTCCTTTTGTAGCTTAATGAAAACGATTCCTGGCTTAGCAGAAATTTTAATCTCAATTAGGGTCTAATTCTCCGCTGCTTGCACCGTTTTGATATGAGACAACAATTATGATACCCCGTAACTTTTGGAGGTGAGGTTCATTAATACCTCTGCAAATGCCATGACGCAACTTCTAACAGGAAGAATCCTTTTCTTAATCTTTAAAATAGCAAAATCTCATATATAATTTAATCAAGTTGTAAGGGTCCTTTTGTGTATGGTTCCTTTTAAATATTCTAAAGTCTTTTCTCAATTTATTCGATAAAAAGGGGTGATCACTTTTATGTATTTCATTAGAAAGTGAAGTGAAAGCAGAGCCGGTTGAGGATCTTTCCTCCTTGCAGAAAAAAAAGATTCTGATTATGGATGATGAGGACTATATGATGCTCATTCGTCTTGGCTGCAGTGCGGATTGCGTTTCCAGTGGGGAAGAAGCGGTGGAAGTTTTTAAGCACCAGAATAATCAGGGGCAGCCATTTGATGCTGTTTTGCTTGATTTAACTATACCTGCCGGAATGGGCGGCAAAGAGGCGATTCAGAAAATGCGTGATGTAGATCCCGAAGTAAAAGGGGTTGTTTGCAGTGGATATTCTAATGATCCTATTATGTCTGATTTCCGTAAATTTAGTTTCAGCGGTGTTTTGCCGAAGCCATTTGAAATAGAGGATTTGGGTACTGTTCTTGCCACTGTGTTATACCAGTAAAAAATATTTCCCTGCTCCGGCCTGATTGTGATATGGTTGATGTTAAAACGTTGGATACTATTTATTAATTAATGAAATTGAAATATATGAAAGAAAACGCGCCAATCAGAATTGATCAAAAAATTTTAGATGAAACAAACCTCTGTGAAAAAAATTTTGCTTGCCTGGCAAACGGCGGCAAAAGCTGTTGTGAGGCGGAATATTCGGTATCAGGGAAAGTCTTGTTCGTAAAATGCTTTGATAAGGATTCCTGCAAATACAAACAACCTTTTGGAGAATCATACGTATGTCAATGCCCTACAAGGTTGGAGCTTTATCTAAAGTACAATATCTAAGATGCATACCAGCAAAAAAAAACGTCATCATGAAACAACGTTTCAATAATTTAAGGCAGATTATTAAGGATGTTGTGGTATTGTCAGCCGCTTTTTTGGCCACCAACCTGTTCCTGCCCACCGTGGTTGCTGCCAAACAAGACCATTATGATCTGGTTTATATATGGGACACTAACCTCGAAAGCGTCCTTGATTACAAAGAGGAACTTCAATCTCTGTTTGGCCCGGAAATCAGCAAAAAACTCGAAGTTGTCCAGCGAAACGAGGAATATGGCGTCATCTACGATAGAAACTGTTCAGTCCTTGCATCCACCAAAATTATTATTCAGCATAGTGAGATACTTCGCAAGGCTGGTCTTGATCAAGCAAATGCCATAATAGACCGGGGTTACGATAGATTATTTAATGTGAGTTACGGCCTCGGTCCCAATCTGGACGATCTCAAAAAGGTCTATAATCGAATTTACAATTACCTGGGGCAGGAAGTAGGAAAAAATTTGTTCATCGAACAGACGGATTCCGACAATTATACTCTTATTTACAGGCGTCGAGGAGATAGAAAATCCACCAACGCAGTTGCCCGAAAACATGCAAAGCTGCTTAAAAGGATGAGAGTCTCCACATCGATAACTCCCGAAAATAATAATCCTGTCATATACGGAGAGTCCAGTCTGCTGGATGACAGCGCAGTTTCTGTGACAAAATATCCGGTTAAGAAACAAGATCAAAAACCTTCTTCTTCTTCTCCAACAAAGAAGCAGCAGATCATTAAGCCTTTTGAAACGAAAACAGTAGCCTACAGTAGCAAAAGAGATACTGAGATAGAAAAGCATATTGAAATTTTTATCAAAGAACAGCGCAAGAAAGGTAAAATCACCAATGATGAAACAACCGGTTGGATGGTCTATGATTTGACTCGTAACGAGTTTCTGGTCGACATTAATGCAGACCAGAAATTCCAAGCTGCTAGTATGATTAAACCCTTTGTCAGCCTTGCTTTTTTCCATCAGGTTAAAAAGGGTAAGCTCATTTATGGGCCCAAAAGTCGTAGAAAAATGGAGGCCATGATTCAGAGAAGCAGTAATCCGGCCACCAACTGGATCATGCGCCATGTCGGAGGCCCGGCTAAATGTAATGCAATCTTGAGAAAAGAATACGGTCACATTTTCAATAAAACAGAGATCAAAGAATATATCCCTGTAAGCGGCCGCACTTATAAGAACAGTGCCCTGCCCGCAGACTATATCCGGTTTCTACAGGCCCTTTGGAATATGGAACTACCCTATGGCAAAGAACTCCGACGGCTTATGGCCTTGCCGGGGCAGGATCGTCTCTACCATGGAACACCTATACCGCAGGGCACTCTGGTTTATAATAAAACAGGTTCTACCGCCTACCTTTGTGGAGATATGGGCATCCTCGCCCCACGGGCAAAAAATGGTCGTCGTTATCCTTATGCCATAGTCGGTATTATTGAGCGCAATTCCCGCTCCCCTTATTACGGGCGCTGGAAACTTGCCAGAAGCAAAGTGATCCGACAGGTGTCAACCTTGGTTTATGAGGAGATGAAGAAGAAATATAAGTTACTATAAAATGTGCCAGTATCGATAGCATTCCAACTAAAACCATTTGATATTCTCCTCATAATGCGTTCCGGAAACTTCTGATCATATTCCATTTGAAGGAAAGGCCTAATTGGTAATGAACTGGAAACTGATTGTCGCGTTATTGGTTGTTCTCTAGGCAAAGGCAGGAATTTATTCATGAAGAAAACAAGTTTTCTATTTACGTTAATGCTTGCCGGAATAGTGTTCGCCGGATTAACTCTGGCTATAGAGGCCCCCCAGGAAGAAATATGGATTAAAGGAAAAAGGCCGGCAGGGTATAATCACAAGCCCCATCTTGATTTGGGGTTAAAATGTGGGGCATGCCATCACAAATCAATCCACAGTCCTTATAGTGATGAAGAGGTAAGAGAACTGGCAGACGGTCTAAAACTTCATTGCAGGTTTTGCCACAACGATGAATATTTCAGTGAACCGCGGCTGTCCAATATTAAATTGATCATGCATAAACTCTGCAAAGGTTGTCATCGGGAGGGAATAAATGGTGTGAAAGGTCCGACAAAATGTCTGGCCTGTCATAAGAAAAAAGAGTAGCAGCTGATGGAGGGTTTGCTGAAGGAAAAACTATTACTGCTCTTTATCCACTGACCTTGTCAGATAGATTTTTACAGTGGATAGGTTTACGGCGCTGCTTTATTTCTTCCGCTGAAGTAGACCTGATAAAATCTCTCGCATAAAAAGGCATTATGCCACCGTTAATATATTCACTGAAATCGTACTCTATTCTCTGTTCAGAAACATTCCAGCAAGTTCCAGCCAATATGAAAATATCAAATTCACTGCAGTTGCTGAATTTTGAGAGTTCATAGATTTTTTCATCATCCTGTTTGCCGTATTCCCGTTTGTCATGAAAGTAAGAAAATACAAACAATGCAGGAAGAAACAGAACCGCTGCTGTAGGGAAAGCAATGTCCAGAATTGGTTTAAGTGTTTGATAAAACATGAAAAACCTCTTTAGCTTTGTGAGTAGAATTAGCCTGCCTGACCAAGGAATACTTGGGGCGGGTGCTGAGCCTTGCTTACTTTTTACTTCGGCACAAAGGATAGTATTTTTAAGCAGATTTTGGCCTGAAATGAGACTTTTTTAAAAAACAAATGATATACGTAAGTTAGCTATTTAATGCGTCGCGCTTAGCCGCAAGAGTTAAAAAAAACGATTTAGTAAAAAAAGGATGTTATCGCTAAATAGAACTGGCGCATTCCTTGGTATTTCTATATGGTATTTACGGTCTAGCAAAGATCGGTCCATAAGTAGTGGACTGCCTTTTGACGGGCTAATTCTGCAGTTTTATAGACGGTAGTATGCTGTTAAAATGTGAAGTGAAGGAGCCTAGCCTGAATAACAACATAATTCTCCGTCCCAACCAAGCCACAAAATGAAAATAGCATTGGCACAAATAAATCCTGTTATCGGTGATTTCACTCATAATGCCAGGCTGGTTGTGAGCCGGGCTGAAGAGGCCAAAAGGCAGGGATGTGATCTGGTAGTATTTTCGGAACTGGTTCTCTGCGGTTACCCGCCCCAGGACCTTCTGGAACGGTCATCTTTCCTGGCCGACCACGATGCCGTATTTGAAGAAATTGTCCAGAATATAAACGGTATAAGCGTTATATTAGGGGTGCTTGGCAGACACACCGGGTCCACCGGGAAACCCCTGCATAATTGTGCAGTATTGTTCAGGGACGGAAAGGTGGAGTTTGTAACGAGAAAGCGTTTGTTGCCTTCCTACGACGTTTTTGATGAAACACGCTATTTTGAACCGGGCACGGCAAACACGACCATGGATTATCAAGGCCTGAACATTGCGGTCACTATCTGCGAAGATATCTGGAATGACAAGGATGTTTTCGGCCGTCCACTTTACTCTGACGATCCGGTTGCTGAAATTATATCTGCGGCTGGCACAGCAGGCAGGAAGATAGATCTTATGATCAATCTTTCTGCCTCCCCGTATCATATTGGCAAAAACAAACAACGATACAACATATTTTCCAAAGTCTGTGCTAAACATGGATTTCCACTCATATATGTAAATCAGGTCGGCGGCCAGGACAGCCTGCTATTTGATGGGAACAGTCTGGTCTTGGACAACCAGGGGGAAGTGCTTGTACAGGGAAAACAATTTCAGGATGACTTGGTGTTGTTTGATTGGAATGAGTGGCAAAAAAACAGACCGCCATCGTCGTCCTTGAAACATAAGACTGAAAGTGAAAAAAAAGCGGTCGCTGTCGGCAGTACTGTAAATGTTTCTGTTAGTGATGATGATATTGGTGCGGTCTTCGATGCATTGACAATGGGGGTCAGGGATTATGTCGGTAAATGTGGTTTCAGCAAAGGTCTTTTAGGGTTAAGCGGTGGAATCGATTCATCTCTCACTGCCGCCATTGCCTGCAAGGCACTTGGCCCACAGAACGTAATGGGGATTGCCATGCCATCGCCATATACTTCTTCCGAAAGTATAGAAGATGCTAAACTACTCTCTGAAAATCTTGGCTGTCATTTTGAGATTATTTCCATAACTTCAATTTTTGAAACCTTCCTGAATACCTTAGACCCGGTTTTTGCGGGCTACGAAGTAGATGTTACCGAACAGAATTTGCAGGCCAGGGTGAGAGGAAGCCTTCTTATGGCCCTGTCCAACAAATTTGGATTTCTGTTGCTTTCCACCGGTAACAAATCAGAAATGGCAGTAGGCTATTGCACCCTTTATGGCGACATGAGCGGTGGATTGGCGGTTATTGCCGATGTACCCAAAATGTTAGTGTACCAGCTAGCCGGCTATGTCAACCGAAAACTGGAAATTATACCCAGGCGCGTTGTTGAAAAAGCCCCATCAGCCGAACTTGCTCCCAACCAGCTTGATCAGGATGATCTGCCACCCTATGAAGTTTTGGACCCTATTCTTGCTGCATATCTGGAAGAGAATATGGGAATGGCAGATATCGTTGAAAGAGGCTTTGACCGTGAAATTGTCGAGGATGTATTACGGAGGATTAGAATAAATGAATACAAAAGGAAGCAGGCTCCAATAGCTTTGAAAGTAACTACTAAATCTTTTGGACCCGGCCGGCGTTATCCCACAGCACAGAATTATAGGGAGCGCATCAGCAATGATTGACCAGGTAGTGCCGATACGGGTAAGTTAACCCATTATATCCATACATTGAGTATATTCTGAGGAACAGATATGATTGTAAATCCTGTGTCAACCGACTCACTTGAGGGGAGAGATCGGATTTCCCGTCTGCTTGACAGATTCCAGATGGCGGATAGTTCATGTCGGCAGATTGTTGCCGATATTCTACATGAAGTTCGGACCAGAGGTGATGAAGCAGTTTTAGAATATACCAGGAAATTTGATGCACCACAGCTTTTAAAAGAGCAGGTTCTAGTAACAGAAAGTGAGCTGGAGTATGCCTATTCACAGATTGATCAGGATTTTCGTGACACGCTTGCTTTGGCGATCGAACGCATTCGATCTTTCCATCTGCATGAAAAAGAGGAATCATGGACTCTTACTGATAAGGATGGGATAATAACCGGTCGACTGATACGGCCGGTTGACGCCGCCGGACTATATGTCCCGGGTGGACAGGGCGGGAAGACGCCCTTGGTTTCTTCTGTTCTGATGAACGGTATCCCCGCAGGTATTGCCGGGGTAGCGCGAAGGGTTCTGTTCACCCCACCGGATGAAAACGGATCAGTGAACCCTGCATTGCTGGTGGCAGCCAGGGAAATTGGAATTTCTGAGATCTATAAGGCCGGCAGTGCTTGGGCCATTGCAGCATTGGCTTTTGGAACAGAAACCATTGCACCGGTTGATGTCATAGTTGGCCCAGGTAATCAATATGTGACCGAGGCCAAAAGACAGGTAGCCGGAATGGTACGAATAGATATGATTGCCGGCCCCAGTGAAGTGCTGGTTATTGCGGATCATACTGCTTCCCCAGCCTTTATTGCAGCAGACATGCTGGCTCAGGCAGAGCATGACCCGCTGGCATTGGCCATGACTATTACTATCAGCAGGGATCAGGCAATCCAGGTGGTTGATGAACTTGAGAAACAGGTCAAATTGTTGGGAAGACAGGATATTGCGGAAAAATCTCTAAAGGATAGAGGTGTTATTCTCATCGCAGAAAATCTGAAAGAATCAATTGAATTGGCAAATCGTATTGCTGCGGAACACCTCGAATTGATGATCGAAGATGCAGAAGGATGGTTGCCAGAAATCAGGCACGCCGGCGCTATATTTCTTGGAAATTTTTCTCCGGAAGCGGCTGGTGATTATCTCGCCGGTCCGAATCATGTTTTACCGACCATGGGAACAGCCCGTTTTTCTTCGTCCCTGGGAGTCGAGACCTTTGTAAAGAAAAGCAGTATCATCTCCTATACAGAAAAAGCCTTTGTTGCTGATGCCGGCCATATTCAGCGTCTTGCCCAGTTAGAAGGGCTTACCGCCCATGCCAGGTCAGTTGGTGTTCGTTTGAATAAAGGGGAGGTTTCAGGGGGTTGATGTGAGCGATGAAACGCTGGACTTGCTCCATAGAGGTTTGCAGATCCTGGATCTAAAAGTCCCTGACCAAGACAAAGTTCTCGAAAGGCTCGTTGTATATTTCCATGAGCTGAAAAAATGGAACAGAATTTATAATCTGGTTGCAGCCAAGTCAACCGATGTCCAGATTCTTGAAAATCATTTTCTGGACTCTTTAACCCTGTATCCTTATTTTCAACAGGAAATTCCCTTGCCAGCATTTTCTGGAGATGTTTTTGGCAATCTGTTGGATGTTGGATCCGGGGCCGGATTCCCAGGATTAGTATTAAAGGTTGCCTGTCCGGATCTTGGAGTCGTTCTGATGGAACCGAGGCAAAAAAGGGCATCCTTTCTTAACCATATCATCAGGACATTGGGGCTTGAACATGTGGAAGTATTGAATGTACGTTTGGGAGAGGAACCTGTTCTGTCTGGATATTTGAAGAAGTTTTCCACAATTACCAGCCGCGCCTTGACAGATGTCGTCGGTTTTTTGAATATGGCGGCCCCTTTCTGTACCCCTGCCGGTAGAATTATTTGCATGAAGGGTCCAAGAGGTAGAGAGGAAATGGATCTAATACAGAATCAAACAACGCTGAACCCTTTTCGAATATCCGAGATCAGACAATTACAGCTTCCATTTTCCAAGGCATCTCGTTTCCTTCTCGTTTTCAGTCTGAACGGCCAAACAGGAGATAAATGACCACTCCAAGTACTGCAACAGAGCCAAGTGCCACTGGAAGGACTTTCTGGATTTGCATTTCACCATCAACTATCAATTCCTGCATATATTGGGTGCCTGAAACAACCCATGCGCCGATTCCAATGCCCAGCAGTAATAGGTTCGAAAAGGCCTGTTTATAGAGAAGGTAGGCAACAAGGCATACAAAAGGAACCAGGAAGTATACATTGGTGAATAAGCCGCTCACATCCACTTGACTGATCTGCTCAGGAAGTTGGGTAGAAGTAAACCAGTCTCTGATACGTTCGAAGAAATTGGCCATATTGAGAACCTTTTATTGTTGTTTGGCTTTTTGTGGTTTTTTCTGAGATCGTTTGAATACCTGAATTGCACAATAGGACCCGCACATACTGCAAGTTGGCCCTTTATCAGAGCCGCCATCATGCCGGAAGCGCATGGCCTTGTCCGGATCTAGAGACAGCTCAATCTGTCCTTTCCAGTCAAGGTTGTTTCTTCGTTTTGCCATGGCAATGTCCCTATCTATAGCACCGGGAAGCCCCTTGGCAATGTCAGCAGCGTGGGCAGCAATTTTTGAGGCAATTACCCCTTCTTTAACATCTTCAGTATCTGGCAGCTTAAGATGCTCGGCAGGGGTCACGTAACAGAGATAGTCTGCCCCGGCAGCTCCGGCTATAGCGCCGCCGATAGCGCCGGTTATATGATCGTACCCAGGGGCAATATCTGTAACTAATGGTCCGAGCACATAAAATGGCGCACCTTTACACAACTGCTTTTGCAGCAAAACATTGGCAGTGATCTGATTCATGGGCATGTGACCGGGACCTTCAATTATTACCTGCACACCAGCATCCCAGGCACGTTCAGTTAACTCGCCTAGTAAGACAAGCTCCTGAATTTGATTCCTGTCCGTTGCATCGGCCAGACATCCGGGCCTGATTCCGTCACCAAGACTTAATGTAACTTCATGTTCCTTAAGAATGGCCAATAAGTCATCAAAATTTTCATAAAGAGGATTTTCTTTATTGTTATGACTCATCCATTCCAGAATAAATGAACCTCCACGGCTTACGACGCCGATGAGTCTTGGTTGATTATTCAGTCTTTCTACAACACTTTTCGTAATACCGCAGTGAACTGTCATAAAATCAACCCCATCTATGGCTTGTTTTTCTATGGTTTTGAAAATATGGTCTGCGGTAAAATCTACAATGCCCTTTTTCTGTTGCTCTACAGTTTCGGCCACTGCCTGATAGATGGGCACTGTACCCAGGGGTACGGCACAGTTACTAAGAATATCTCGACGGATAGAATCAAGGTCTCCCCCCATACTCAGGTCCATTACCGTATCGGCTCCCGCTTTAACGGCAACACAGAGCTTTTGCAGTTCGCTTTCAATTTCCGGAAAATCTTTGGATGAACCAATATTAGCATTTATTTTAGTTGATACTCCTTTGCCGATAGCAATAATCTTATCAAACGTATGATTATTATTTTTGGTGATGGCAATAACCCCCCTTGCTACTCCCTCCATAAGTGCCTCAGGGGTAATGTTTTCATGTTTGGCACATGTCTCAAAAAGTGGGGTTAGTTTGTTATTGATTGCATCTTCGCGTATGCTCATTCATTTTCTCCGGCTCATATCATTTTTTTTAAATCTAACAATTGGAGGATTGAAACATTCATTCTTCTGGTGATAATTTCAGAATTTCTGAAGTTTAATTATCAAATTACGATTTGTTCTGGTGGTGGATAGCGGAATTTAGTTGGTGACTAGTTAACCAAATATTGGATTGTCTCTCCTCATTGTCTCCTTGATTGTTGACATCAGTAAACAAAAAAAGATACCAGTGGCGATATCTTAATGTCAATGTAAAAGCGAAGTGCTGCTGGGCAAAGAAATCAACACATTGAAATCATTTGTATATTGCAGCAGAAAATGTTCTTTTAAAAAATATGGAGCTCTGTTCCTATTGAAGCAAGTGTCGAAAGATCTCGGTATTATATTTTACGGTATTCAAGATGCTAAATATAATCTGGATATTATTTTTTCTCATTGCCGCTGTAACAGCCCTGTACAAGATTATTTTCCTGGATCAGAGCGAAGTCCTGCTGGAGATAATGAATGCATTGTTTTCCATGTCTGAAACTGCTTTTGATATATCCATCGGGCTTACAGGCATCATGGCCTTATGGCTGGGTTTGATGCGTATCGGCGAAGCTGGAGGAGCGATAGCCATAATCAGTCGCATAATTAGCCCTTTTTTGATAAGGCTCTTCCCTGAAATACCAAAAAATCATCCCGCATTCGGCTCCATGGTGATGAATCTCTCAGCTAATGTCCTGGGACTTGACAACGCGGCCACGCCTCTTGGTCTCAAAGCTATGAAAGAGCTTCAGGATCTGAATCCTGAGAAGGACAGGGCATCCAATGCCCAGATAATGTTTTTGGTTATAAATACGTCCTCAGTTACACTGATACCCGTAACAATTTTTACCTATCTCTATCAGCTTGACTATCCCAATCCAACGGAGCTGTTTATCCCTATCTTGCTGGCTACCAGCTGTTCAAGTCTTGCGGGATTGATTGTTACCTCCTTATATCAGCGAATAAACCTTTTGCAACCTGCCATCCTTTTATTTTTAGGCGGTTTCCTGGGACTTGTTGCCCTGTTGATCACTTATCTTTTGTCGCTTGACAGAAGTGAAATGCAAGTGTTTTCCCTTCAATTCGGGAATGGCATCATTTTCTCCGTTATTATTGTCTTTATGGTATTGGCGTTATTGAAGAAGGTAAATGTCTATGAGGAATTTGTGAACGGAGCAAAAGATGGTTTTAACGTCGCTGTTTCTATTATTCCGTATTTGGTTGCCATGCTGGTCGCCATAGGTGTCTTTCGTGCCAGTGGCGCTATGGATTTGCTGTTAGCTCTTATTGAAACGTGTGCGCGCTGGATTGCCCATATCATGAGTAGTTTGGGCTTAATTTCATATCAGGGTGGAAATATTGAGTTTATCGATGCATTACCAACTGGATTCATGAAGCCTTTAAGTGGCAGCGGGGCCAGAGGATTGATGATTGAAACAATTAAAACCCATGGACCCCACGCCTTAGCTTCAAAGATGTCAGCAATTATGCAAGGCAGCACCGAAACAACTTTTTATGTGTTGGCAGTCTATTTTGGATCAGTGGGAATAAAGAAGACTCGCCATGCGGTTACCTGTGGATTAATTGCAGACGTTGCCGGTATCACCGCCGCCATCGGAATTTGTTATTTGTTTTTCGGGTAAAATTATAGGTAACTTGCTTTCGCATTCTATGAGAGGTTCGCATGGGTTTAAAGATGAAGAAAAGCAGATACATTGAAGAAGAACTTGAGTAGCTCTACAATCTCATTGATTACTATAGATGAAGTAAATTAACATGACATGGTTCTTCCTTTCCCTGCTAACAGCCATATCAGTGGCCCTTAGAGATGTCTCTGTAAAAGCATTCACCCGAATGGGACTGCTGGAGGTGGCTGTTTTGGAGTTGTTCTGGTCTCTTCCGTTTTTGGTTTTAGGGTTATTATTGATACCAGTGCCTGAGTTGGATGCTGTATTTTGGTGGACTTTCATAATTTCTCTTCCTCTCAACATAATACCTTATTTCTTGTATCTCTATGCGATCAAGCTATCACCGCTGACCTTAACGGTTCCATTTCTTGCTTTTACTCCGGCTTTTATGATTCTGACCGGGCTCTTAATACTGGGGGAGGCCATAAATTTGTGGGGTGGTGTCGGGATTATTTTAATAGTCTCAGGAAGTTATGTGTTAAATATTAACACTGCCAACCAAGGTTTGCTGGGTCCTTTTACCTCTTTATTTCGTGAAAAAGGTCCCAGGTTGATGCTCCTAGTTGCCTTTCTCTATTCCTTTGCCGCGGTAGTTGGAAAGAAAGCTATTCTGCATTCTTCGCCGTTGTTTTTCACTTTTTTTTTCTTTTTAGTTTTCAATAGTATTATCTTGGTCGGCTTGTTTCTATTTAATAAAGAGAGCAGAAGATATCTCCTGCCAAATGTGAAAAAGGGAGTATGGCTTGGCGGTTTAATGGCAGTGCATGTTGGCACGCATGGTCTGGCCATTGCAATTGCCACCGCTGTCTATATGGTTGCAGTCAAAAGAAGCAGTATTCTTTTTACCGTTCTATTGAGTCGGATATTTCTGAAAGAGGAGCAGTTTATGGCAAGAGGCTTAGGTGCCATGCTTATGTTTTCGGGAGTGCTGTTCATCACATTGCTTGGATGATGCGACTACTACATCTGGTAGTATGTTTTCTGTTGATACACAATTATCGATATCCTATAGTAATTTACTATGGTGCATATGACATATTCTGAATACCTGATAAACTGGATCTGAACCATTTTCAAGAAAAGCCGGATAGCAATACCAGCTGACAACCGTTACGTAATTAAAGAGATTAAATGAGCTGGTTTTGCGACTTGGATTAACACGCCATAAGTGCACCCCGGAGGTATAAAATGGAATTGCCTATCACTTACGAGGAAGCTGTTTCTGAATGGCAGCGTTTTGAGGATTATCTTGTCAGGGAAAGGTATTCTTTGCGGGATCCTAAGAATGGCGAGCCTCTCGAAAAGTCGCTAAGTCAGGTGCTGGCAAGGGTTGCAAGTCAGTTCACCTATCCAGGGATTGCCAAGGCTCTACAAAAGGGGCTTTTTTTAACTGCCACTCCTTTTCTTATGAACGGTGGAAATCCTTATACCCGCCGTGCGGGATATTACTCATGTTATCCTCTAGGAATGGTTGATGACTCCACGGAAGCAATTTTCAACATGGAAAGAGATCTGGTAACCATTTTTCAACATTCCGGCGGTGGAGGTATAGACATTTCCAAGATCAGGCCAAAAGGATCTGTCGTCGATAATGGTCAGGGAACCGCTTCTGGGCCTGTATCTTTTGCAAAGGGATTCTCGCAGTTGTCCGCCAGAATAAGCCAGGGAGGAAAACGCCGTGGAGCTTTGATGATACAGGCTGATTGGGATATTAAAGATATAAAAGAACTTATAACCTTTAAAGGAAAGTGTCCGGGGAAGTTCTCAGGCTGTAATGTGTCTGTTAATGTGACTGATGACCGTTTCTGGGAGAACGAAGAACTCATTCAGATGATAGCGGAAAACATCTGGAAGTCAGGGGACCCGGGACTGCTCTTTACCAGGAAAAGCCTTAAGAATACACCGGTTCCACATAAATATAATCCTGTCTTTTCCAATCCATGTGGAGAATATCTGTCCACCAAAGACACTGCGTGCAATCTGATGTCCGTATGCCTGCCAAAATGTCTGACCAAGGATTACGGAGGATATCTGAATAATGTATACAAGGCGTCAAGGCTTGCTGCTATTGCCGGTAATGAAATTTTAGATTTGGGCGGATTTCCCCCTATTGACAGAATCAAGGAAAATACACTGAAGTTCAGACCGATTGGTGTTGGTTTTACTGGCTTGCAACATGCCATGAACCACTTTGAAATACCCTATACAGAGGAAAAAGAAGCGCCACAGTTTGCAAAGGCGACGCAATTGGCAATTATGCTGGGCTCCATGCAAGGCAGTCTGGATTATGCAAAGTATAGGAAAGAAAAAGGTGAAATGCTTGAAGTCCGCGAGTGGGAAGAAAACTATGCCAGGAATATTCATCAGCAAGCTGTTGCCTTTGCTGATCAAGCCTTACCGCAAAGCACGACATGGAAGAAAAGGATACAGAAAGTATTCAAAACAATTGAAAAGATCGGCGGGTTGTATAACTCCGTGACAACTTCACAAGCTCCGACAGGTTCAATATCACAACTGTTACGTGTGGCATGTACAGGCATTGAACCATATTTTTCCCTGGTCCAGGTTCGAAAAGTTAAGGACGTAGATGAAACATGGAAAGATTTTACGCTGGTTCCTCTGGAATTCTATTCCTATGACAAGGAAAGATTGAAGTGGATAGAAAAACAGACGGCCTTTCAAATTGATCCAACCCAGCAGATCCGTATCCTTGAAGCGTGTCAAACCTTTAATCACACAGCTGTTTCCAAAACAATTAATCTGCCGGCGGCAACATCGGTTGAAGAAATTAAGGAGTTGCTCTTTGTCGCAAGGGAAAGTAATTTGAAGGGAATAACCATGTTCCGTGATTCTTCGATGACCGGAGTGTTGACCGATTCTTCGGCAACCACTGTTGGAGGATTGCGTCAATTTACTGATATTGCTGAACGGCATGGAAGTACATTCAAATTTTCCGGACCCGCACCATTATATGTCACAGCCAACCGCGGCGACCAGGGACATGTGCGTGAAATTTT
Organism: uncultured Desulfobulbaceae bacterium; assembly: GCA_947258675.1. The sequence continues at coordinate 18,990 of CAMYJP010000019.1, forward strand.
TCTCAATACCACAAAGTCCGGGTCTACAATTCACGGGATGTGTGAAGCTCTTGGCCGGGTTATATCTGTAGCCCTGCAACATGATTATCGTTTGATAGGCAAGGTCGCTCGTACCTTGGAAGATATCTCATCTGACGGCGCATGGCAGAATATGGCCCTTGGTCGTGTATATTCAATTCCAGCGGCTTTGGCCAGGGTCTTGGAAAATTGTGCTACCAGGGCAGATGAACTAGCAGACCCGGAACCCTATGCAGAACCATCTTCTTATACATCATGTCCTATTTGCGGAAGGTTGACTATGCGTCGAAACGGAGGATGTAATAATTGCATGAGCTG
>CAMYJP010000020.1 GCA_947258675.1 uncultured Desulfobulbaceae bacterium
GAATTGATTTAACGAACCTATCGAATATAAAAATAAAAAACGAAATTTTTTATGATACATTTTCCTTCACTAATAAAAACCTTGATGGTGAAACTAATCGAAAGAGTATACAGTTGACTGCTAGCAAAAGGTTTTCTAAGGTTCAGTTAAACGGTAGTTATACATTTAGAGATACTGAAATTGATGGCGGCCAATTTGATGGAAAAAAAGTGCCCAATGTTCCTGACCATCAATTTACTCTTGGCTTGCAGGTACAAACTAAAGAAAATTTTCTGATTAATTTGAACGGCACATTCATTGGTAAACGTCCATTTATTTCAGATTTTGCCAACACCCATGATGATCAAGAAGATTATTTCTATGTTACTGGAAAGCTCTCTTATATGTTAAAAAACGGCACCGCATTTATTGCATTGAAAAATATTCTTAGTGAAAAATATTCAGAGTTCGGAGGGCTTGAATTTACTGGTGAAGAAGGATTTCATCCCTCACCGGAATTCAATATATTATTAGGGTTGAATTTTGAGTTCTGAAAATAAATTGTTCGAGTATAAAAAAACTGAATAATTGCAAAACAATGTAATATAACATCAGGAGGTTATTGAATATCCATATTACATTAATTTGATAATTTTCTTGAAATGGTAAATCAAAGCGCCTGGAGTATCCCACTTGCATAGTCAAAATCATAATTCAACTTTTATTCAGTACTTACGTATTTTGTCAGGATAAAATGATAGAAATTTTTAAAAGCGGTGGCCCGGTAATGTATCCATTGCTTGGCTGTTCTATGTTGGTAATTGCAGTAATTATTGAACGCTCAATATTCTGGCTTCAAATTGAAGTTAATCGTAATCGGCAACTCGTATATGATGTACTGGAATTATGTCGTCTTGGAGACTGGGAAGCTGTCCGCCAAAAAGTAACCGGTTCTGGCGATTATATAATAAAAATCTTGGTGACCGGTATAGTGCATCGCGATTTTTCGATGACCAAAGCGATGGAATCTGCAGCAAATGATGAGCTTAGTCGTATGCGACGCTACATGGGTGTGTTAGACACCATGATCACTGTTGCACCGTTGTTGGGAATATTCGGAACAGTGCTTGGCATCATTTCATCATTTGAGATGCTGAGCACTGCCGGCATTGAACATCCTAAGGCAGTTACCGCCGGCATTGCCCAGGCTTTGATCACCACCGCGTACGGTTTGGGTATCGCTATTTTGTCTGTATTCCCCTTTAACTATTTTAATTCTCTTATGCAGAAATCAGCAAATACCATGGAAAAATATGCGACCAGCCTTGAAATAGTTTATGAGAAACTCGATCAGAATCCTGATAATCTAAAGATGGTGTCAGAGTGAAGGTTTCAAACCTGAATATCAAAAAATCTCGTATTGAAATGTTGCCTTTGATCGATATTGTTTTTCTTCTTCTGGTATTCTTCATATACGCTATGTTGTCCATGGCAGTACATCGCAGTCTTCCTGTAGCATTGCCCACCTCTTCCATTGCTGAAATAAACACCCGGCAGATGATCTCCATCACCTTAAAGAAAAATGGCACTATTTATGTTGATGAAATGCCGATTGATCTCAATAACCTGAGTACGTTGCTGGTCGACAAGAAAAAAGAAACAACCAAAACAGGTATCTCATTATTTGCTGATCGATCATTAACATATCAATCTCTTTATAATGTTCTTGATATCATCAAGCAGTCTGGAATTGAGGACATTGCTCTCCAGGCGGATGCAGCTCCATAGCCATTACAGAATACTGCTCTCGATTTTGCTTGCCGGAGGTATGCATCTTCTCCTTCTAAAAATGCATTTACACCTTGAAATACAGAATGTATTTCTTCCAAGTACTCCTGCCAAAGGAATTGAAGTGCAAGTAGGTCAGACACGTAATGTTAATCAGAAAAACCAGCTGCAAATTCCTTCTCAGACTAAACAAAATCAAGAGACAGTTGAACCACTTCAACCACCTGATAATATAAACAAAGTTGCAGGGCCTCAAAAAACCGTAAATAAAAATAATTCCAAATCAAAAAAACTCCCAACTGCCAACAAACAAAAAAAGAATAGAAATCTGGTAAAATTTCCTAAAAATTTAAACAGAAAAACCAAGGTACAAACGAGCAAAAAAACATCTGTTATTGCAGATGACACGGGTCAAATTCAATCCAGATTAGAAGAGAATCAAAAGACATATCAAACAAAAAATGAAAGCCTAGCAAAGTCTTCTGAAGACAGTAGGATAATTGGCGTTATTTTAGACCGCTCTGCTGAGCCGATATCTATTGAAAATTCTCCACCTGTCTATCCAGGACTTGCCAGAAAAAGAGGGTACCAGGGGAGGGTAATCCTGGATGTTCTTGTCAGTGGTGAAGGCAAAGTCAATGACATCAGAATTAATGCGACCAGTGGATATGCAATCCTAGACAGGGCAGCCCTTAAAGCTGTTTCTGATTGGCAGTTTTTACCTGCCGTTAAAAACGGCAAAAAAGAAGTCGTTTGGATAAAAATTCCGATACGCTTTGAACTTAAATAAGCCTGTATACAATTTTTCATACCTTCATGCAGACTATAGGAAAAGAAATAATAGCAGCATTTATTTTCGTAGTTTTACTCCTAACGTCCAAATTTTCTTATGGGCAGGCGAAAATCCATATCGATGAAGTAGGACGGCAAGTAAGAGTTCCTATAGATTCAAAACGTATCATAGCTCTTGCTCCCAACCTGACAGAAATTGTTTACTCTATCGGGCAGGGGGGAAAGCTCGTCGGTGCAACTAAATACAGCAATTATCCCAAAGAAGCAAAAGAACTGCCGAGAGTGGGAACATATATACAGCTTGATTTAGAAAAGATTGTTGCTCTGCGGCCGGATCTCTGTTTGGCAAATAAAGACGGTAATCCGAAACATGCGATAGAACGTTTGGTAAAAATGGGTATTCCTGTATATGTTGCTAATCCACAGAATTTAGCTGGAATTCTTACGACAGTAACTTCCATAGGGAAACTGCTGAATGCAGAAGCAGAAACCGCAACAGTTGTAGAAAAAGCGAAACAAAGGATATTGGCCATTGAGCAACTTGTTGCCACGGTTGAAAATCCACCAGCAGTATTTTTCCAGATCGACGCTGATCCTATTGTTTCAGTAGGATCAGGCACCTTCATAGATGAGCTCATAACAAGGGCCGGCGGCAAAAATATAGCAGCTGGTTCAATGCCATATCCTCGCTATAACTGGGAAGCTTTATTAAAACAACAACCGACTATCGTCATCATCACATCGATGTCTGGTGGGCAAACCCCTGAAGAGTTAATAAGCGCTTGGAGAAAATTTCCTCAGATTGCTGCTGTGCGTCAAAACAGACTTCATGTTGTAGATGCAGATCTCTATGATCGGGCAACTATAAGATTAATTAAAGGATTGGAGGTCCTGACAAAAAAAGGATTGGAGGTCCTGACAAAACTGATCCATCCTGACCTCACACTTTCTTCTGGAAATGGTCATGGCAATTAGGAATACGTCTTATTATAACAGAATGCTGATAATTGTTGTCAGTGGTCTGCTTCTGTTGATGTGGTCCATAATTTCAGGCCTTTCTATTGGCTCTTCCTCTGAATATACAAAAGAAGCTATTTTAAAAACATTATCTGTCCTGTCTGGGTATGGAGTCACAGATTCAGTTACTGAAACCATAATCTGGCAAATCAGATTACCGCGTGTTTTTCTGGCGGCAACAGTTGGTGCCACGCTCTCCCTGGGTGGCCTTGTTTTTCAAGCTCTTCTTCGCAATCCTTTGGCAGAACCTTATATTCTGGGTGTCTCAGGAGGATCAGCCATTGGAGCCATCATTGGTATCCTCATGGGGCTGTCTCCGTTTCCAGGTATTACCATAACAGCGTTTTTCGGAAGCATGATCGTTCTTGCGTTTATAATACTACTTGCCTCCGGTGTAACCAAGCAGACAAAAACCCATAATGATTCACTTCTTTTAGGCGGTGTCATGATGAACGCCTTCTGTTCCGCCCTAATTATGTTTCTTATTTCCATAAGTCAATCATCGCAAATGCAGAATATTTTATTCTGGCTTATGGGTGATTTTTCCAGTTTTGCGAGGGCGCAGATTCCAATTCTACTGACAGTAGTACCAGCATACTTGCTGATATTTTTTCTGGGCAATCCAATGAATCTTCTTCTCACTGGAAACGAATCAGCCGCTGCTCTGGGATTGAATGTCAAGACCGTTTCCCTTTTGCTTCTGGTTACAACATCTTTTATGGTCAGTGTAGTAGTCAGCCAGTCTGGACTCGTTGGTTTTGTCGGCTTGGTTATTCCACACATTTTGCGTAATATTTTTGGGCCGGACCATCGACTGCTTATTCCTGCCTGTATTTTGGGTGGAAGTTCCTATATGATTCTATGTGATGTTCTTGCCAGAACCCTCTCAGCAACTGGTGAAATGCCGGTTGGGATCATTACAGCCTTATTAGGAGCACCCCTCTTTATCTTTTTACTCTGGAAGGGAAAAAGATGATAATTGCCGTCAAGGCCAACAAACTAAGTCTGTTCTATAAAAATAAATCTATTATAAACAGGTTGAATCTTAATGTTATGACCAATGATTTTTTTATAATCATCGGTCCAAACGGTGCAGGAAAAACCAGTTTGTTAAAAATTCTTTCCGGAACCATTACGCCATCTGCCGGCTCTGTATTAATTTATGAAAAATCTTTAAAGAGCTACACGAGGAAGGAACTTTCTCGAATTGTTGCCCTAGTACCTCAGAATGAACAAATGGAAATTCCGTTCACAGTGGAAGAAACCATACTAATGGGCCGTTTTCCTCATCTACCGTTGCTTTCCCCAACCAGAAAGCAAGACAGAATTATCGTTGAAGAAGCAATGGAATTTACCGAAGTTCAACACCTAGCTGATCGTCATCTTGATCAATTAAGCGGCGGTGAAAGACAACGGGTAATTATTGCCAGGGCAATCTGCCAGCAACCAAAAATTATATTACTCGACGAACCGACAGCAGCCTTGGATCCTGCTCACCAGATAAAAATAATGGACCTAATGGAACAACTCCGCACAAAAAAAGATATAACGGTCATCATGGTATCTCATGATCTGAATTTAGCTGCAATGTATGCAAATCATTTATTACTGCTGAAAAATGGGGAAGTACAGAAAGAGGGTTCACCGGAAGATGTTCTGACAAGCGATGAGCTTGAAAAAGGCTATGGCTGCAAAATTTTGGTTGATAAATATCCTTTGGGAAAGGGATTGCGTATTAATCTGGTGCCTGAAAAATATAACAAAACCATTTGAACTGTTTTCACATTTGAATCGATTTAAATGCTTGCTTCATATACAGAAAGATTATGCATAAACTCGGAATAGATACCGGCGGCACATTCACTGACTTTTTCTTACAGACTAAAGACGGAATTCAGGTATATAAAACCCCTTCCACTCCCGACGATCCTACTAAGTCCATCTTAAAAGGTTTGAAATTCTTTTTCGATGAACTGCCTGATGATCTTGAAATCGTTCACGGCACTACAGTGGCAACTAACGCCTTTCTTGAGCGAAAAGGTGCCAGAACAATTCTAATTACAACACACGGATTCGAAGACATACTCACCATAGGACGTCAGAACAGACCACTGCTCTATGATTTTAATGTTAAACGTCCCCGTGAAATCATACCTCGATCAATGATCACCGGGGTTAAGGAAAGAATGCGCTGGGATGGAACAATAAAAATTCCTCTGGGAAAAACCGTCGGTAAAAGACTCCGCACCTTTTGCCGCAGCAATAATGCAGAATCAGTGGCAGTCTGTCTATTGCACTCCTATGCCAATGGTTGTCATGAAAAAATTATAAAAAAATATCTGGATAATTTGCAAATACCGATAACAATTTCTTCCGAAATCCACCCAGAATTTCGGGAATATGAAAGGCTTACTACTACGCTGATAAATGGTTACCTGGCGCCGATCATATCCAATTATATCAATCGAATTGCTAAAAAACTGCACAAGACTCCCCTTTATATACAGCAGTCAAACGGCGGCATTCTGCCAGCTTCTGAAATTGGCGAACGCGCAGTCTATACTGTTTTATCTGGGCCTGCAGGTGGTGTGCATGGTGCCAGCCAACTTTCGACCCAGTTAAATATGAAAAAAATTATTACCTTTGATATGGGCGGAACATCTACCGACGTTTCCCTCCATGATGAAGTTCCTTCCATAACACGAGACTATACCCTTGATGGTTTTCCTATAAGGGTGCAGGTTATGGATATCAATACGGTTGGCGCAGGAGGCGGTTCTATTGTTTATGTGGATGAAGGAGGATTATTAAAAGTAGGCCCGGAAAGTGCCGGGGCATATCCTGGGCCGGTGTGCTATGGTAAAGGGATTCGGTTAACTGTAACAGATGCCAATCTGTATTTAGGGCGCCTGTTACCGAATCGTTTTCTTGGCGGATCGATGCGGCTTGCAACTGATCCGGTTAATAAGCAGATGGCTGAATTGGCTGTCAGCTTGAATTTAGATGTTTCTACTACAGCACTTGGAATAATTAAAATCATTAATGCCAGCATGGCGCAGGCTATTCGTACTGTATCAGTTGAAAGAGGCCATGATCCAAACGACTTCTCTTTGTTCTGCTTCGGTGGCGCCTCAGGACTGCACTGTTGCGAGCTGGCAGTGGAACTGGGATTAAAAACCATTCTAATACCTGCCAGGGCAGGTATTCTATCTGCTCAGGGTATGGTTTATTCCAATCCGAGCCTTGACTATATGCAATCATTATTTCTTGATGGTAATCAACTTAATGTTGATGTTCTTAAAGTACCTTTTAAAAACCTCGTTGCCAGAGGAATGGCTGAAGTAAAACAGCTCTTTCACAATAGAAAAACCAGTCCATATAAAAACCCACTTGTAAATCACTTTCTTAATTTACGTTATTACGGGCAGTCATATGAACTTTGTGTTCCGTACGAGGATAATTTCACCGAATTGTTCCATCAGGCTCATGAAAAGGCTTTTGGGTATCACATTCCAGACACGCCCTTGGAATTAACTTCTATTCAATGTACCATTTGTATACCCCAAGATCTGCCTGATCTGCCGAAAAGTTCCTTGAGTGTGATAGGTCCACCGAAACCTGCGTTTTACACCTCTGTGCATTTTGAAGACGGCAAAGAGGATGTCCCAGTTTATATACGAACAGATCTAGTAACTGGTCATGAATTTTTCGGGCCGGGACTCATAATAGACGATTACACCACAATACTGCTTACTTCAGGGTTCTCATGCACTGTCGATACACTCGGGAACCTCATTCTGGAAACAACATGAAAATACTCGTATTAGAACCGTATTACGGTGGATCGCATAAAGTATTTTTGCAAAAATTAATAAAGTTTCTACCATACGAGTTTACGCTGCTCACCTTACCAGCCCGCAAGTGGAAGTGGCGAATGCGGTTGGCAGCACTTTTTTTTTCTGAAAAACTCAAAAAAATGGATGCCCAGTTTGATCGAGTTTTCTGTTCAACTTTTGTTGATGTGGCTTTATTGCGTTCTACAGGCCCTGTCTGGTTGCAGAATATTCCCGTACTCACGTACTTTCATGAGAATCAATTTGCATATCCAGTGCAAGTCGATGACGAAAGAGACTATCATTTTTCAGTGACCAATTTCACTACAGCGCTGGTTTCAAGTAGGCTGGCATTTAATTCCATTTATAATCTTGAAACATTTTTAAAAGGCATTCGTGAACTTATAAAAAAATGTCCTGACCTGAAATTCAATTCTGTGGAAGGGGACATACTCGAAAAGTCTACTGTAATTTCACCGGGAATTGATTTTACTGCCATTGATAAACAGCGGAAAAGTAAAATTACTGCAAATACTAGTTCAACACCTGTCCTAATTTGGAATCATCGCTGGGAACATGACAAAGATCCTGATTTGTTTTTTAATACGCTCTTTGAATTGGACTTTAAGGGAGTTGATTTTAGATTAATCATTCTAGGACAATCTTTTGTAAGACAACCCGAAATATTTTCTAACGCCAGAAAAAAACTTGCTCACAAAACTATTCATTTTGGATATATATCATCAAAGCAAGAATACGATAAAATGCTTTGTCAGGGAGATTTTGTGATCTCAACAGCAAAACACGAATTTTTCGGCATGGCTGTCATTGAAGCTGTGCGGGCAGGGTGCAGACCTCTACTGCCAAACAACCTATCCTATCCTGGTCTGTTTCCATCTGAATATTTATATGACGAAAAATATTTTAATGCCAAACTCAATGCACTTTTATCAAACGAAAAAAGATTAACAACTCAAGAAGCAAATACGCTGACAGACCGCTTTTCCTGGACAAATCTTAAAGAAGAGTATCAGAAGTGGTTTGAAAAAGAATAAAGAAGAACTGATTAAGGTTTTTATGAATAAGCTTCCCGAAAAAACACCAATGCTGTCTGAAGAAGAATTTCAAGAAGCTGTACGCAAAATGCCTCTTGTTTCTTTTGACCTACTACTTCAAGACTCAAAGGGCAGAATTCTTCTCGGACTCAGGAAAAATAAACCGGCAAAAGGGTGCTGGTTTGTTCCTGGTGGGATTATAAGGAAAAATGAAACACTTGCTGATGCTTTTTCAAGAATAACATTCAGTGAACTTGGTCAGGAAATTTCTATTAAAAGCTGCAGATTGAAAGGTGTTTACGAGCATTTCTACGATGAAAATTCCGCCTCCATCCCAGATGTAAGCACCCACTACATTGTGCTGGCCTATGAAATACCTTGGCAGGATGACGCTGAGAATTTCCCTGAAGATCAACACGAAGAGTACAAATGGTTTACTATAAAAAAAATAATAAGTGATTCGCATGTGCACCCTAATACCAAGGCATATTGGCAAAAAGAACCTGTTTGAATTTTAGCCTGGCAATATAGTATTAGTAGTGTAATTTGAATGTTCATGAACTGAATAGTGAGCGCACCCTAAGGGCATTTCCTGCGGGCACATTCCCCGTAGCTCGAAGTCTTAGGCTTATCTGCTGCGAGCTGCTTTAATAAATCCTTTCAAACGCTTGGGAGAAACATTGCAAATGCTGGAAAATGACAATATCGCTTCCCTAGAATCCATGAAAGATGCTGCCCTGCAGGGAGGTGGCACTAAAAGAATAGAAGTTCAGCACGCCAAAGGAAAACTGACCGCACGGGAACGAATAGAACTCTTGGTGGATGAAGGTTCCTTTGAAGAGTTTGATCTTTTAAAAACAGGCAAAGCTGACAGCGGAAATGTTGAATATCCTGGAGATGGAGTAATCACCGGTCACGGAACAATCGGTGGGCGCGAGGTATGTATTTTCAGCCAGGACTTTACCATACTTGGGGGCTCTCTTGGTAAAGCACATTCGGATAAAGTCTGTAAGATCATGGATCATGCGGTCAGAGTTGGGGCACCTATCATCGGCATTAATGATTCCGGCGGCGCCCGCATTCAGGAGGGTGTAGATTCACTGGCAGCGTACGGCGAAATCTTCAGCAGAAATGTTCTCGCCAGTGGCGTCGTCCCACAAATATCCTGCATAATGGGTCCATGTGCCGGAGGCGCAGTGTATAGTCCTTCGATGACTGATTTTACCTTCATGGTGGATAGTACTTCATACATGTTCGTAACCGGTCCAAATGTGGTGAAAACTGTAACCCACCAGGAAATAAGTGCTGAGGATTTAGGTGGAGCCAAAGTGCACAGCGAAAAAAGCGGGGTTGCGCATTTTGTCCTGCCTAACGATATATTATGTCTGCGAGAAGTCAGACATTTGATCAATTATCTGCCTTCCAACAACAGACAGACAGCCCCTTTTCTTGATCTTCGTGATCCAGTGGACCGAACTGATCCCGCTCTTGATTATCTGATACCGGCAAATCCGAACCAGACCTATGACATGAAAATTCTGATCACCTCTATTCTTGATGGCGCTGAATTTTTAGAGTATCAGGCTAATTTTGCCCGCAACATAATCTGTGGCTTTGGCCGGCTTGGCGGACAGACAATAGGCCTCATAGCAAATCAGCCTGCAGTGCTTGCCGGCGTTTTAGATGTTAATGCCTCTACCAAGGCAGCCCGATTTGTTAGGTTTTGTGATTCTTTCAATGTCCCCCTCATATGCCTGATCGATGTACCAGGTTTCATGCCCGGCCCGGAACAGGAACATGGGGGCATCATCCGTCATGGCGCAAAATTACTCTATGCCTTCGTGGAGGCAACAGTTCCGCGTATCTCAGTTATACTTCGCAAGGCATATGGCGGCGCTTATGTTGTTATGAACTCCAAGCATATACGCTGTGACATTAATTTTGCCTGGCCAACTGCAGAGATTGCTGTTTTAGGACCAAAAGGCGCTGCCGAAATTATCTACCGAAATGAAATCAAATCATCTGATAATCCCGAAGAATTTCTCGCAAAAAAAACAGATGAATATCGTAAAACCTATGCGAACCCTTTTCTTGCAGCGAAAAAGGGATTTATTGACGATGTAATCTCTCCGCGAGATACAAGAGGTCGCTTAATCAGAAGCCTGCAATTTCTTGAAAACAAAAATGAAAAAAATCCAAAACGAAAACACGGAAATATTCCGCTCTAATGAAATTCTCTTTAATCGTTTTAAAATTCTGTAAAATATTATTGAAACATTACAACTAACAAAACAAATTAATAGAGATTGCCATGTTTGAAAAAATTCTGATAGCAAATCGCGGTGAAATCGCAGTGCGTATAATGAAGACATGCAAAAAAATGGGGATTAAAACTGTGGCAATTTGCTCGGAAATTGATACTCGTTCTCTTCATGTTCAGGAGGCAGATGAAGCTGCCTTTCTAGGCCCATCACCATCGGAGCTTTCTTATCTTGCAATTGATAAAATACTCGCGGCAGCAAAGAAACACAACTGCCAAGCAATCCACCCTGGATATGGTTTTCTTTCTGAAAACGCAGGATTTGCAGAAATGACTCTAGGTGAAGGAATGACATTTATCGGTCCGCCGGCCGACGTTGTCGCTACCTTAGGTGATAAAATTGCTTCAAAGGCACTTGCCATCAAAGCAGGTGTTCCGGTTGTCCCTGGGCATAATGAACCCCTGGCTGACCCGACCGAAGTTGAAGCAATAGCAGAAAAAGTAGGCTTTCCCATTCTGTTAAAACCCGCTGCCGGTGGCGGTGGAAGAGGCATGCGCATTGTTCATTCAAAAGAAGATTTGCTGCCCGCACTGAAAGCAGGCCAGGAAGAAACAAGAAAGGCTTTTTCCGACGACACCTTTTTTCTTGAACGGTTTGTGGAAAATCCAAGGCATATTGAAATCCAGATAATGGCCGACAGTCATGGAAATATCATTTACCTTGGAGAAAGAGAATGTTCCATTCAAAGAAGATATCAGAAGGTAATCGAAGAAGCTCCTTCCATCGCAATTACACCTGAAAAACGAAAAGACATAGGAGAACGTTCCTGTGCTCTTGCCCGTGAAGCAGGTTACACCAATGCAGGAACTGTAGAATTTATACTTGATCCTTTCGGTGATTTTTTCTTTCTGGAAATGAACACCAGGTTACAGGTTGAACATCCGGTTACAGAGCTAGTAACCGGTTTAGACCTTGTTGAACTTCAGATAAAAGTTGCTGCTGGCGAGCCGCTGCCATTTAATCAGGAAGATATTTCTCTTAACGGTTGGGCCATTGAAGCAAGAATATGTGCTGAAGAGGCATCGCGTAACTTTCTGCCATCAACAGGGCTTGTAACAAGATATGCCAGTCCGCGAGGTACCAATATCCGTATGGATAGTGGTATCAAGGCTGGCAGCAATGTCAGTGTCTATTACGATTCTATGTTGGCAAAGGCCATAAGTTGGGGAGAAAACCGCGAAGAGGCGAGAAAGACCCTTATCCAGGCCCTTAATAAATTCCACCTTGAAGGAGTTGTGTCAAATGCTGATTTTGCCAATGCAATTTTAAATCATCCAGCCTTTATTGCCGGGGATCTATCTACCGACTTCATAGAAGCCCATTTTGACAGTGGGAAAATGAAAGTTGAACCATCAATGAAAAATCTGGAATTGATGGTTATAGCATCAACCCTTGTTTATCATAATAGGCAAAGCCTTGTCAGAGAATCATTAAAACCGATGATTTCCAAGGTCGGCACCGCACATAAGTATGAAGAATGGCATCAATATGTGGTGAAAGGTGAAGTAAATACTTTTACAATCAGTTTACTTGGCAGCATCATCACGAATCATTGGAAGATAAACGTTAATGATACTATGTATGAGGTTGTTACCCCGGATTTTGAATTCTATCGAAGAAGGCTGAAATTAAAAATTAACGGCCAATATGAATATTTTCGATTGCAGTATAAGGAGAACTTTATCTGGGCTGCTTTCTGCGGCATCAGCAGGACATTTGAAGTATATAATCCCAGAGAATGGGAACTTGCCCAATTTATGCCTGAGGTTAAAAAGACTGGCAGGGAGAACATTCTTCTTTCTCCTATGCCGGGTCTTGCCGTTGATATTAAAGTACAGCAGGGTGATCGAGTTTTCAAAGGCCAGGACCTTGTGGTCATAGAATCCATGAAAATGGAGAGTGGTGTTGCCTCACCCTGTGATGGTACTGTTGATGAAGTACTTATTAAGATTGGCCAGGCTGTGGAATCAGATGATGTCCTGATCACATTTAAGATATAAATCAGCAATTATTTTATAAACTACCACCTAATCAATTATTATGAATTAGTTGCAAACAGTTACAGCTGCTGTTGACACTGCATAAAGGCCATGACTAATCGCATTTTTAAATCAACCAATATCACAATGAACATACATTACAATTAATCAAGAAAATAAGCCAAGTCAGAAAGTCGAACTAAAATGATTATAGAACAGATAGTTACAGGCAAAGCCGAAGTGTTCTGCTATATCCTGGGCTGTGAAAAATCCTCCAAAGCAGTCATTATTGATCCAGGAGGCAACGAGGAGGAAATTCTATCAAGGCTGCATGAATTACAGCTTGAGTTGGTATATATCATAAACACTCATTCGCACCCTGATCATACCTGCGGAAATGATAAAATAAAAAACGCAACCGGTGCAGCCGTTGTGATGCACAAAGATGATCAAGCCTTATTGCAAAATAAAGAGGCTGCTGCCTCCTTTAAAAGTATGGGTTTGCCGCTTGCAAAAAAAGTAGATGTTTTAGTGAACGATGGAGATGTTCTGCATTTTGGTGAGTGTTCTCTTACAGTAATTCATACACCTGGGCACACCCCTGGTGGTATTTGTCTGTATACTGATAAAAATTTATTTACTGGTGACTCTCTTTTTGTTAGTGCGGCTGGAAGGGTTGATCTGCCGGGAGGTGACTTTAATACACTTCTGGCATCCCTTGAAAAGGGAATAGCATCCTTGCCGGATGATACCATTATCTGGCCTGGTCACAATTATGGAGAGACGGTTACCAGCACAATCGGCCGTGAAAAAAAAGAAAATCCATTTCTCGGCGGTGAATGGTAATTATTTATTGAAAATTATAGGCTTTTATTCTTTCCCAGATCCCAAACTTACATGAATTGTCTGCTTTAATAAGGTAAAAATCCTTGCTATGAAAGATCCAATGCAAGTAGCTTTTGAAGAAGCACAAAAGGCAGGCAAAAGGGGAGAGGTGCCGGTTGGGGCGGTCATAGTTGACAGCAATGGAAAAATTCTGGCTACAGAGGGCAACCGAAGTATTGAGTATAATGATCCTACCGGCCATGCAGAAATACTGGCTCTCAGGAAGGCGGGCAAAAAAATTGGCAATTACAGGCTTCCAGAAACTACAATTTATGTAACCTTAGAGCCCTGTGCAATGTGTGCCGCAGCCCTCATTCATGCAAGAATAAAACGGTTGGTTTATGGCACAGAAGACCCCAAAGCAGGAGGAGTAATTTCACAATACCAAATCGGTACTGATAATAAACATAATCATAAATTTGCCTTCGAAAGGGGAAGATTGTCTAAAGAATGTGCCAATTTGCTCAAGGAATTTTTCAAAAACAAAAGAAACAGATAAAAATTAAAAATTGAAGAATGTAAATTATATATTGATGGGATGAAAGCTTCCGTCAATTATCAGAATTCTCGTGTGCCGATAATCTCGTTTTTCAATCTTCATTCCACAATCTTCAATTTCAGCGTTCCCGGAGAGGTACCGAAGTGGTCGTAACGGGCCCGACTCGAAATCGGGTTGTCGATTGATAGTCGGCACGTGGGTTCGAATCCCACCCTCTCCGCCATATTTTTTATTGAGATCTTATATGCATTCTGTTAGGATTGCCTGGAATTTTCAAGGCCGAGTTTATCAACAATTCAAAGCATGAAATATCAGGAGAGGTGACCGAGTGGCTTAAGGTGCACGCCTGGAACGCGTGTGAACGAGAGTTCCGTGAGTTCGAATCTCACCCTCTCCGCCATCATATATGACTTCGGTGTGATAGCCGGGTCCTGCGCAACAAAGACTCGCGAACCCCGCCAGGTCCGGGAGGAAGCAACGGTAGTGAGATACTTTGTGTGCCGCAGGGGTGCCTGGCTATCCTTTTTTTGGATTGAAGTTTTACTATCTTAAAAACCTATATTGGATAGTATCTTTAAAGTACATTCTCTGCTGATTTTTTATTGCAAAAACTTCCCAGATGAGTGTCACTCTAAATTTAATAGTATCGATACCCCTGGTTCCTGTTAATTATGTCCTATCTCGTCCTAGCCAGAAAATGGCGTCCGCAAAACTTTGAACAGGTCGTTGGTCAGCGGCCAATTGTCCGCACCCTGCAAAATGCTGTAGATCGCAACAGGGTATCTCATGCCATGATCTTTAGCGGTGTACGCGGAGTCGGCAAAACCACTCTGGCTCGCATTATGGCGAAGGCATTAAATTGTCAAACCGGACCCACCAAAATCCCGTGTAATACATGTGAATCCTGTCTTGAAATAACAGCAGGCTCTTCGATTGACCTCCATGAAATAGATGGGGCATCAAATCGTGGTATACAGGAAATAAGAGAACTTAAGGAAAATATTCGTTTTTTCCCAACCAACAGTCGCTTCAAAATTATCATCATTGATGAAGTACATATGCTCACTACAGAAGCCTTTAATGCACTTCTGAAGACCATTGAAGAACCCCCTGATCATGTTTATTTTATTTTCGCGACCACTGAACTGCATAAAATTCCAATCACTATACTTTCTCGTTGCCAACGCTACGAACTTTCACGGGTTTCTAGCAAAGATATGACGCTATTTTTAGAAAAAATAATAGAGGCTGAACAGGTTTCTGTGTCGGATTGGGCTGTGGCTCAAATTGTTCTTGAGTCTGAAGGCAGCGTCAGAGACGCTCTCAGTCTACTTGATCAGGTTCTCTCTTTCACTGATACTCATAATTCAACCGGAAAACTCGAAGTAACAAATGAGGATGTTATCGAGATACTAGGCCTCGTGGACAGACAGGTAATCAATTCCATTGCTCGATCCCTCCTGTCAAATGATCTTAGTGAATCCATAACGTTGCTCGATGAGGCCTATTCATATGGAATAGATTTGAAAAGATTCACCAATGAACTCCTGCTTTATTTCAGGTCGCTCATTATCTGTAAAATAACAAACAATCCTGGCAAGCTTCTGGATTTTGCCGACCATGACCTTAATGCTATTTCTGAGCTGGCAAAAGATTACAGCGCCGAGACCTTATATAATTATTTCCATTTAGTACTTAAAGGGGTGGAAGAGATGCAATATTCCAAACATCCTCGCCTTACTTTGGAAACAACTTTTATGAAAGTAACTCAGGCCGGAACTGTTGTACCCGTTTCTGAGATGATTGAAAAACTCGACCTTCTTTTACACGACCGATCAGATAGTGAAGAAATTATATCCTTTAAAACGGATAAACCAGCAAAAGAATCTGCTGAACCTTCTGAGAATAAAACAAAAAAAAAACAAGTAATTTCTGACCCACAACCACCGGTTCAGGACTCTGCCTTTGCTATTAAGGCGACAAAAAAAAATATAAGAAAAGACTGGGATGAATTTATTGAGTACGTCATGGATCGCAAAAACTGGATGGCTCACGTTCTTCGCCTCAGTGTACAAGTCCGTGAGAAGGATGATGATCTGATCCTAAAATACAACGAAGTATCTGACTGCAAAATGCTGCAGTCAAGCGAACATATGAAGGTTCTGTCTGAGTATGCTCAGGATTTTTTTCAAAAAGAATTGAAAATTAAGTTCAAAATCATAGGGAATCCTATAGAAAATTCAGATAGCAGTTCAGACGATACTCCGCAGGAAGAGCGCAGAGCCCTGGCCGTAGATCCATTGGTAAAAATTGCCACTGAAATATTTGATGGTCAGGTTTCTAATATTCGTACCGGACCTCGTTTCCGTCAATAGATAAGATACATTTTGCACAAAGATAATTGACAAATTGATACCAAATAAAATTATTATCAAATACATAAAAGGAACAAGCAGATGGACATGAATTTTCTCATGAAGCAAGCCCAGGAACTGCAGCAGAAAATGGCAAAAATCCAGGAGGATTTAGCAACTAAAACTATTTCTTCGGAAGTTGGCGGAGGGATGGTAAAAGCAACTGTTAATGGTAAACAGGAAGTGGTTTCCATTCAGATCGAAAAAGAAATTATCGATCCAAATGATCCTGTAATTCTCCAGGATCTCGTGATTTCTGCTGTAAATAAAGCCTTGCGTGAGTCCCGTGAGATGGTACAGGCAGAAATGAGCAGATTAACAGGTGGTATTAAACTTCCAGGAATGATGTAGAGGAAACGGTGATCTCACATGTATGTCATTCCTCCTGCTCTTGAAAGATTAATTCAGAATTTAAACCGATTACCCGGTATCGGGAAAAAGACTGCCACCAGATTGGCGTTGTATACTCTCAGACGTCCAGCTGGAGAGGCCCAGGCTTTGGCCAGAGATTTTGCCGAACTCCATAGCTCCATAAAACTATGCAGCTCCTGCAATATCTTTTCAGAAACTGATCCCTGTCAGATCTGTTCCGACCCAAAACGAGACAGCAACCAAATTTGTGTTGTTGAGGAACCTGGCGATCTTATGGCAATTGAAAAAACAGCAGCATACAAAGGCTTATATCATGTTTTACACGGTGTACTTTCACCCATTGATGGTATTGGGCCCGAAGAGATGAAAATTGAATCGCTTGTTACACGAATTCAAAAGCAGAAACCACTGGAAATACTCATTGCAACCAGCTCCACCGTTCCAGGAGAGGCAACCGCCTCTTATATTGCGAACCAGCTACTGGATTTGCCCATAAAAACTACCAGACTGGCTTGTGGTATTCCAATGGGCATGGACATAAAATATGCAGATGAAATCACCCTTGGCCGGGCAGTAGAATCAAGGGCAGTAGAATCAAGAAAGGAAATGTTTTGATTTTCGGTAGGATTCGTACAACCAGTAGCAGAAAAAACAATCAGTTCCTTGTCCCTCCTGAAATTCGCCTCCGTAAAAAATAATAAGGAATTCATTTAGATCAGGGAAGGTATCTTCTGCTGAAAGCTGTAAAAACCTTGCATTTTGAACACTTAACCCTTGACACAGAAGGGGATAGCTGGTAATTGGTTCCCGGTTACGTAAAATGGAAAAAAGAGCTGTTTGTGAAATATTAAGACATAGGCGCGTAGCTCAGTGGGAGAGCGCTACCTTGACGTGGTAGAAGTCGGCGGTTCGAAACCGCCCGCGCCTACCAGAAAAGACTTTTTTTGTTAAGTCTTAAGGCTTCGTAGATGAACAGTAACTGTTAGCAGATGTCCATATACGAAGCCTACTTTTTATTCAACAGTATCAGTGTTACAGCAAGCATTATGAAAAGTAAAACTCCTATAAACTTAAAATTATGACGGTCAACAATGTCTGAAGTACAAGTATCTCTTACTAATGGAGAAAAGAAAGAATTCTCTGAGGATATATCTTTTAGTGATGTTATCAAAGAGTTACTCTCCAACAAAGAGCGAAAGCAAACCATAGCCGTCACTATCGGAGAAGATATTTACGATCTTTCTACCGCTTTAGGAGAACTACATCAGTCCGCCCTGGAAATTAAACCTGTAACTGTCAGCATGAAAGAGGGACTTGATATATTACGTCACAGTTCGGCCCACATCATGGCCCAAGCGGTCAAAGAACTGTTTGGCCCTGACTTGCAGGTGGCTATCGGCCCATCAATTGAAAATGGTTTTTATTACGATTTTGACAGAAAAATTCCTTTTTCACCCGATGATTTCATATCCATTGAGAAAAGAATGCAGGAAATTGTCAGTTCTGCTCTCCCTTTTGATAAAATAACCTTGAACAAAGAAAAAGCTCTGAAGCTTTTTTCTGAAAAGAACGAAAAGTACAAAGTTGAATTAATTAATGAACTTGACTCTGACAATGTTACTCTTTATCAGCAGGGTGATTTTATCGATCTATGCCGTGGCCCACACCTTCCCCATTCAGGATGGATGAAATCCTTCAAACTCATAAAAGTGGCTGGTGCCTATTGGCGTGGTGATGAGAACAAACCCATGCTTCAGCGCATTTATGGCACCGCTTTTTATGATAAGAAAGCACTGAAAAAATATCTGCATGATCTGGAAGAGGCCAAAAAACGTGACCATAGGAAGCTTGGTAAAGAGCTTGAACTCTTTACTACTCAGGATCAGGTAGGTCCCGGTCTTATTCTATGGCAACCCAAAGGGTCTTTATTGCGCAAACTTATAGAAGATTTCTGGAAGGATGAACATTACCGACACGATTATCAGTTGTTGTACACGCCCCATATCGCCCAGCTTGATCTCTGGAAAACCAGCGGTCATCTCGATTTTTACAGCGAAAATATGTATTCCTCAATGGATATTGATGATGTTGCATATCAGCTGAAACCCATGAATTGTCCCTTCCATATCGGCATTTATAAATCTAATAAGCGCAGCTACAGGGAGTTTCCTATCCGCTGGTGTGAATTAGGTACTGTCTACCGTTATGAAAGAACCGGCGTTTTGCATGGTTTATTAAGGGTCCGAGGATTTACCCAGGATGATGCTCATATATTTTGCCGATCTGACCAGGTGGAAGATGAAATTTATAACATACTAGATCTTAATCTGAATATTCTGAAAACTTTTGGTTTTGACCAATATGACATTTATCTTTCAACAAGGCCTGATAAATATGTTGGGAGTGAAGAAAACTGGAAGCAGTCTACGGATGCTTTAGTTCATGCCCTTGAAAAGAAAAACCTACAATATGAAATAGATCCGGGAGAAGGTGTCTTTTACGGCCCCAAAATTGATATAAAAATCAAAGATGTTTTGGGCAGATCATGGCAATGTTCAACTATCCAGGTAGATTTCAACCTTCCTGAAAGATTTGAAATCAGCTATATCGGTGAAGACGGCAAGCAGCATCAGCCAATAATGATACATCGGGCCTTAATGGGATCCTTGGAAAGATTTATTGGCGTGCTTATCGAACATTATGCAGGAGCTTTTCCTGTTTGGCTTGCGCCAACACAGGCTAAGATAATGAACATTACCGATAATCAGGCCGAATATTCCGAAGAAATTTATACAAAATTACGAAAGGCTGGCATCAGGGTTGAAAAAGATTTGCGTAATGAAAAACTAAATTATAAAATCCGCGAAGCCCAGCTTGCTAAAATCCCCTATATGCTTATAATCGGAGACAGAGAAAAGGAATCTGGCACCGTGGCAGTAAGATTACGTAGCGGCAAGAATCTGGATCC
>CAMYJP010000021.1 GCA_947258675.1 uncultured Desulfobulbaceae bacterium
ATTGGAACCACACTGAGCCGGTAATATAAATCTTCGCGGAAATTACCATCGGCTACCTCCTTCTCAAGATCGCAATGGGTGGCAGCAATAATTCTAACATCAATCGGGATAGGTTTTAAGCCGCCTACTGGTTCGAATTCTTTTTCTTGGATAACTCGCAGCAGTTTTGCTTGAAGTGATGGTTTCATATCCCCAATTTCATCTAAAAACAGGGTGCCACCGTCCGCATATTGAATTCGGCCCATTTTTGATTGGTTGGCGCCGGTAAAGGCTCCCTTAACATAGCCAAAAAGTTCACTTTCCAGAAGTTCATCCGGGATGGCGGTACAGTTGACCGGAACAATATTTTTAACTTTGCGGCGGCTGTGGGCGTGGATAGCCTGCGCCACAAGTTCTTTTCCTGTTCCACTCTCTCCCTGAATAAGAACGGTGCTTATATCATCTTCAGCGACCTTTTCAATGAGATCAAAGAGATTGAGCATTGAACCTGTTTTGCCAATTATGCCATGAAATCCTTCGTTTTTTCGGAGTTTAGGGCCTCTTTTCTCCTTGTGGGCCATGAAATCAGAGTAGTTGAGGCCACGGCTCGCAGCAATTACAGCTTCATCAAGATCATATGGAGAGTTTATATAAAAATAAGTGCCAAGCCTCAGGACTTCAGTGATCAATTCCCGATCTCCGGTTGGTACGCTGGCAATGGTTGTTATGTTCGGTGAAGTCTTATGGATATTTTTAAGAAGATTAATCCCATCTCTTGAGGGCAAGAAGAGATCGGTGATCAGTAGGCTGACATTTTCGTTCCCAAGTACATCAAGTCCAGTTTGAGGGTCGTCAGCTTCAAGAACAACACAGCCTATATCGTTTCTAAGTTTTACTGCAAGATTTTCTCTTGCCTCGTGATTACTATCGATAAGCAGGATGCTGCGTATGCCTTTGCTCATTTCTGCCTGATCTTGTTGCTTCACCAGCCAATCCTCGCTGTTCTTTTATTCAGAGGTTGAAGAAATATTGGTACTGTTAAAAAGCATTTTCTAATAAATATTGCTTCTTTCCAGTGAACGTCAAAAATTTGACTTTAAAGTATGGGTGAGGATTTTGCAAGCCATAAAGGAAAAATATAGTATGGGCCGGATGTTCAAATGTTTTATACATTGAAATTTTCTGGAATGGTTTAATTTGAGAAAATGAATATTGAATAAACGTATCTGCTTGACTTAGGTGAGCCGGTCTTTTAAGTTTGCCGTTACGAGATGTCAGCTTGGTTGTGTAGGTTTTTATCAAAATCCTAGATGCAAGTATAGGGGTGGAGACCAGTGATTTTACATCAGATTGAAAAACTTGGGAATAATACTATCTATTACCTTAATGATTTGGGCCGCATGGGGCTTTTTTTACTTTATTCCCTGCGAGGAATGGTAAGATTGCCTTTTAGATTTTCTGCCCTCATCAAGGAAATTCGTTTAATCGGCGCTAATTCTACTACTGTGATTTTTTTCACCGCTGCTTTTACCGGTATGGTCCTTGGGTTGCAGGGGTATTATACCCTTAGCAAATTTGGCTCCGAAGGATTGCTTGGGTCGGCAGTTTCCTTAAGTCTGATAAGGGAGTTGGGCCCTGTTCTTACTGCACTGATGGTTACAGGCCGTGCCGGGTCTGCAACGTGTGCTGAAATCGGTATCATGCAGATTTCCGAACAGATTGACGCACTTGATTGTATGGCTGTAGATCCCTTCCGATATGTTATAGCCCCCAAGTTTCTTGCTACTATGATTTCCGTACCTATACTAACGCTCTTTTTTGATGTTGTTGGAATTTTCGGAGGATATATTGCTGGTGTCCAACTCTTAGGTGTCAATCCGGGCGCTTTTTTTTCCGGCATGGAAAGAAGTGTAGTCAATCAGGACATTAATCTTGGTATTATTAAATCAATCATGTTTGCTTTTCTTATCATCTGGATCTGCGCCGGAAGGGGATATTTCGTCCAGAAAATACGTGGTGTCGGTTTCGGGGCTGAAAGTGTAAGCCGCGTTACCACTCAGGCTGTTGTTTTGTCTTCCATTTCCATTCTGGTCTGGGATTATCTCCTGACAGCAATAATGTTATGAGCGATCCGGTTATACGAATTATTGAGGTGAGCAAGACTTTTTCAGACCAGAAAGTTTTAGATCGGATGACCCTGGATATACCTGAGGGGAAAACAACGGTTATTGCAGGTGGCAGCGGACAGGGTAAAAGCGTGACCTTGAAAATGATTCTCGGTCTCGTGAAACCGGATGAAGGCCGGATCATTGTGGATGGCAGAGATATCACCAATATGCGCCTCAAGAAGTTAAGTCGGGTTAGAATGGACTTTGGTGTTTTGTTCCAGGGGTCTGCTTTGCTAGATTCATTGACAGTATATGGAAATGTGGCATTACCACTGGAAGAGAGAACCAAGTTGACGAGTTCCGAGATTAAAGACCGGGTGATGAGTATCCTGAAAGAATTTGATCTCATTGGCCATGAAAATAAATATCCAGCGCAGTTAAGCGGGGGTATGAAAAAGAGAGTCGGCCTGGCACGAGCATTACAATTGAATCCGAAAATAATGCTGTTTGATGAGCCTACTACCGGCCTGGATCCGGCAAAGTCTATGGAAATATATCGATTGTTTTTCAGAACCCAGCAGCAGTATGGATTTACATCGATAATTGTCAGCCATGATATCCCAAAAATATTCAATCTGGCTGATCAGGTTGTAATTTTGCACAAAGGAAAAACACATATTTTCAACAGCCCCGAGGAAATTCAATATAGCGATAACCCGGAAATAAGATGGTTTGTTGAAATGACCATGGGGCAGGTCTATCAAAGTCAGGAAATGGAAACGGAACAATGAAAAAAGGATATACAGAAATTATCGTAGGTCTCTTCATCATCGCTGGTTTTTCGGCATTTGTTTACCTTTCCCTGAATTTGGGAGAATTCTCTGTTTTTTCTATGGAGAAGAACTACACATTAGAAGCATCTTTTGAGAATGTCGCAGGGTTGAAACACGGTGCATCCGTAGAGATTGCAGGTGTAATTGTAGGAAAAGTTTCAGGGGTTTCTCTGGATGAAGACGGTATGGCCAATGTCACCATGCTGATTAATAATGATGTAAAAATTGGCGAGGATGCCATCGCTTCAATTAGAACACAGGGTGTAATTGGCGATAAATATATCCGGATAATTAACGGCAGTCTGGATATTCTGCTGGAGGATAAGGATTCAATTATGGAAACTGAATCGTCAATAGACATCGAGGAGTTGGTCAGTAAATACATTTTTGGGGGTGTATAATCTAGCTAGTTTCCATCCGGAAACGCCCCTTTTTAAAAATCTCTACGTCGAACTTCAGAATTGCTTGTGCGACGTATTTACATACGATTCCGTGCAATTCTTTGATCTTCTCGATCTTTTCTAAAATTGGCTGTTCCCGAATTGCAAACAACTTAATGTAACCATCCGTAAAAAAAGCCTTTCCGTATGGACACTAGGTAGTTCCTATCCAGAAAGTAATTTCATTCCTGATGGTGAAACTAGTTGTTTCCAATTCAGAAACTCTTTTTGTTCGGCTGGAATTCACGTAGTCGTTTTTAATTCGGGAGCGAGGATTTTTAGAGAAGAATAACGGGTAGCTTTGCGGAGGCTTACTCAGGTGCGCCACACAAGCAACCCCGCAGTTTGCCACAGAGGTACTTGAGATAAGCGAGTAAAACAAGACTCCGAAAAGGTCGTTTCCGGATGGAAACTTGCTAATATCTGCTTTTTGTCATAAGCCCTGATGATAAAGGCGAACAAGGTCGCAATATCTAAGCGGTTCGAAAAAATAACCGCTCATGCCAATTAGTTGATTTCCATGCTAAACAGAAAGTCCTTTGACGCCGATTCTATTAGGTAGCAACGAAAGGCGATTTCTCTGCTTTGAGTCGTAATTTTACGGTCAAAATTAAATTAATTTTCTGAGAAGAAATAATGAGAAAACATGCAATAATTGCTATCGGCATGGGATATCTGTTTGTATTTTGGTTGTTTCCACTAGCCTGTTCGGCTGGTGATAGACAGATAAAAGTTGCCGAAGCATCAGAGAAGGTAGAGCAGAATATTGAAAACCTGGAAATAGAAGACGACTTCGAAGAAGATGAGTGGGATGAAGAACCGGAAGAATTAATCTCAGACCCGCTTGAACCGGTGAACCGCATTATTTTTAAATTCAATGACAAAGTATATTTCTGGGTAGTAAAACCTCTGGCAACGGTTTATAAAAAGGTGCTGGCTGAGGATGTGCGGATGTGTATCCGCAATGCATTTGACAACCTCATGACCCCTGTCCGGGTTGTTAATAATCTGCTGCAGGGCAAAGCTCATGATACCGGAGTCGAATTATTACGTTTTACAATTAATTCTACAATGGGTATTGCTGGTCTTGGAGACCCGGCCCAAAGCGAGTTCCAGCTTACCCCGCGAAAAGAAGACCTTGGACAGACTTTTGGGACTTATGGCTTTGGATCAGGGATTTATCTAAATCTGCCATTGCTGGGGCCATCCAATATCCGTGATGCCGTGGGGTTAGTTGGTGATGGTTTTCTTGATCCGCTATCCTATATTTCTTTTGGGGGTGACCGCACCAAAGCAGGAGTTTATGCTGGGAAACAAATAAATAAGGCTTCCTTTACGTTGGGAGACTATGAGCTTTTCAAGGAAACATCGCTTGATCCCTATGCTGCGATAAGGGATGTCTATCACCAGTACCGGCAGGGATTAATAAAGGATTTGAAGTCCAGCAGTTCGGATTCAGTGTCAGTGCCTCCAGGTCAATAGATGGTCAGTCATCTACCAATATGATAAACTGATCTTTGCATAAATCTTTACTGAACTCTATTGCAACTAAAAAGAGTGCGCTGTAAATAAGGTTTATTTATACTTTGCTATTAGCTACATTTATGAGTCACTGTGATAAAGCCTTCGAAAGAGAAGATCAGCTTCATGATCTTCTACAAACAAAAACAACAAGGATGAAAACATGCATAAAAACATAATATTATATTGCAAAAGATTCTTTGTGGTAAACATTGTCTTCGCTATGCTCGTTAACCTGGGAGGTTTGGCCCAAGGGAAGGCAAATGATGATCCCCTTGAACAAATCAAAGGGAAGGTTGAGGAGATCCTGACAATTTTAAAAGATGAAAAATTAGCTGCTCCCGAGAATAAGGCAGAAAGGAAAAAACAGGTAGAGGCTGTGGTCGACAGCATGTTTGATTTTGAGGAAATGGCAAAGCGATCATTGTCTCGTTATTGGGATGAAAGAACCCCCGCTCAAAAAAAAGAATTTGTGGATTTCTATGCCAGGTTGGTAAAACAAAGATACATTGGCAAAATAGATAGTTATTCCGGACAGCAAGTTGTTTTTAAAAAACAGATTATCAAGAAGAAGTCAGCTATTATTTACAGTTTACTAGTGGACAACGGTACTAATATACCCATAGATTATAAACTCATCAATAAGGGTGATTCCTGGCAAACCTATGATTTAAGGGTTGAAAACGTGAGTCTTGCTACGAACTACCGTCGTGACTTTTTCAGTATTATAAAATCTGATGGGTATGAAGGGCTGTTGGCTAAAATGAAAGAGAAAATTGAAAAGCTGGAGAGTGGCCAATAGATCATGACTGATGTACAAATCGAATGCCGTTTTTCTGAAGAAGATCTTGACGCTGCCTTTGGATTCTTAAGTTACGAAGAAAGACAACAGATCTGCCCCTATTTGACTTATAAGGAATATCCTGCCAAGTCGGTTATAATGAGAGAAAATGAGTCAAGCGATTTTATGGGCTTTCTGGCCAGAGGCAGGCTTGCGGTAAAGAAGGAAACCGGATTCACTGGTAAATATATTGTTCTTGCCATGCTTGAGCATGGAACTGTTGTTGGTGAAACTGAAATTATGGGACACGGGCCCCGTGCTTCGACTGTTGTGGCGGTAGAAGACAGTGTAATACTTGCAATGACGGAATCCAGCTTGGACAGACTGTTCACGGAACAACCTGTTCTTGGCTACAAAATTCTCAAGCGTATTATTTATATTATCAGCTTAAGGTTGAGAAAAGCAGGTGAACGTCTCTCACAATTATTGTGAGCCTGTGTGATTCATTTTTTACTACTAACTTTTCTTATAAAAAGGTGCCATCAGAGACATTGTCGTCCAAATTTTGTTCCAGCTAAATATATTTTTTTAGGTACCTTTTCTTCCTTCAAGACCAAAAACTCCCCTGTAACAACCTGACAGGATTATTCCACTCTCCAGGAGAGAAATATCTGGAACATTTATATTTCTAGGCTGTTGAAAAAAATAGTTGTTTTTATCCGTTAGGTCTATTTTAAGATGGTTGTCGATAATTCCTCTGTCTCCTTTAAATCTCCGGCGTTTCATATGTTTTGCGGCTGAACTTGTTTAAGGTGGCAGATTGGCAGAAATGAAGTCGTCTGAAAGTAACGTCAATGAGTAAAATGACTTGACAAGAAGAGATAATTTCTTATAGTCAACGCCTATTTTGAAGAAATGCCAGTTGACTTGACTTTGCATGTGATCAGGATATATTTCTTATGGCAAATTGTAATATGTAATAATATAGATTTATTGGAGGTAAAAAATGGCGTTACCCAAAAGACGGCACTCCCATTCGAGGACCAGAAAAAGACGCTCTCATGATGCGTTGACACCTGGTACGTATTCAAACTGTTCCAACTGTGGAGAGCCAAAACAATCTCATAGACTCTGCGCCGGTTGCGGTACTTATAAAGGAAGAACGGTCATTAAACTTGATGACGAACTGCAATAGGAGGTAAGAGTGCATATAGCCCTGGATGTCATGGGTGGAGATCATGGACCTTTGGAATTGGTTTCCGGGGCTGTCCAGGCAGTGAATGAGTTGGATCTGGAAGTGACACTGATCGGCAACGAAAGTATGATTGCCGATGAACTGAAAAAGCACACAGTTGATGAATCCAAAATCCATCTTGTCCACACTTCACAAATAATATCCATGCATGAGCCTCCTTTTGAGGCGGTGCGTAAAAAAAAAGATTCTTCCATCGTAGTTGCCTTCACTCTGCTGAAAAACAAAAAGGTAGACGCAGTAGTCAGCGCAGGTAATTCCGGAGCGACAATGGCTTCGGCCATAAGAATGCTTGGTCGCTTGAAGACCGTTTCAAGGCCAGGTATTGCAAGCGTTTTTCCTACCCTGAAAAAACCGGTTGTTATGATGGATGTAGGGGCAAACGTAGATTGCCGCCCCCAGCATCTGTTCGAGTTCGGCATTATGGCTTCTGCTTTCTCGCGAGTACTTTTTGAAATTGAAAAACCAAGGATCGGACTTCTCAGTATCGGTGAGGAAGGCGACAAGGGAAATGTCCTGGTGAAGAGTTCCCATGATTTATTCCGTGGAAGTACTCTGAACTTTATCGGAAATGTAGAAGGTAGGGATATATTTCTGGGAGACGTTGATGTGATCGTCTGTGACGGTTTCGTCGGAAATGTTTGTCTGAAAGTAAGCGAGGGGTTGGCAGAAACGGTTCTGAAGATGCTTCGAGCGGAAATTTCCAAAAGTTTCAGTGCCAGGGTAGGATATTCATTGGCCAAGGGAGCCTTCGGGAAGTTTAAAAAACGGGTAGATTATGCTGAATACGGTGGTGCGCCGTTATTAGGCCCCAATGGCATTGGCATAGTTTGTCATGGCCGATCTAACGGGCTGGCTATCAGGAATGCCATTAAAGTTGCCTCGGAGATGGTTCGGAATAAAGTGAATGACCATATTATAAAACTGTTGAGTTCTGTGGGTAGTCCTGAAATTCCGATAAACGAAGAATCAACGGAAGGTCAGGGAGTTGATCTGCCGGGTGTGGCTTCATGACGGGAGCAGTGATTATAGGCACCGGTTCATTTGTGCCTGAGCGTGTATTGACAAATAATGACCTGGAAAAGATCGTCAATACTTCTGATACGTGGATCACTACTCGTACCGGTATTAAAACAAGACGAATAGCAGGGCCTGGCGAAGAAACCGCAAAAATGGGTGCGGAAGCTGCCAGAAAGGCTCTGAAAATGTCAGGACTTAGAGCTGGTGATATTGATATGATCATTGTCGCCACCTTTACTCCAGATATGGCAATGCCATCTTGCGCATGTCTGATTCAAAAGGAGTTGCAGGCTGATCAGGCAAGCGCATTTGATTTAAATGCGGCGTGCTCCGGATTTGTTTTTGGGCTTGATGTCGCTGATAAATATGTCCGATCCAACCCGGCCCTGAAAATTCTCCTGATTGGAGCAGAGACCCTTTCGGCGAGAGTTAACTGGGGAGATCGCAATACCTGTGTTCTATTTGGGGATGGTGCTGGTGCCTGCGTGATTACCGGGGGAGATCAAAAACGGGGCGTCATCGCCAGTGAGCTTTTCTCTGACGGCAGATTATGGGAACTCCTCTACTTGGCTAATGAACCTCGAAGGTTGTGTCCTGGCATAAGACCGGCAGATAACTATCTTCTGACAAAGGAGAACGGTCAGGGTTCAGCCATTCACATGGAAGGCCGTGATGTTTTTAAATATGCGGTCCGCGCCATGGAACAGGCCGTGACCGGTCTGCTTGACAAGCATGGTACCCAAATAGATGACGTTTCATTGATGATCCCGCATCAGGCAAATATCAGAATATTAAAAAGTTTGGTTGAAAGGTTGGGGTTGCCGCCTGAAAAAGTATATATAATTGTCCAAAAATATGGTAACACTTCTGCAGCCAGTGTCCCAATCGCTCTCGACGAAGCGCATCGAGAAGGAAAACTGAACAAGGGTGAGCTTTTGCTATTATGTGTTTTTGGCGGCGGCTTTACATGGGGGACTACCCTTATTAGATGGTAACAACGAGGTATTATAGTGGATTATTTCTTAACTGAAGAACAGCAGATGATTGTTGATATCGCCAGTCAGATTGCGGATGAAAAGATTATTCCTGTGCGAGCTGAACTGGATGAAAAGGATGAGTTTCCACATGAAATATTGAATGAAATGGCAACGGCTGATCTGTTTGGTCTGTTTATCCCTGAAGAATATGGTGGATATGGGGGCGGCTGTTTTGAAATAGTATTGGCCCTTGAACAGATTGGCAGAGGATGTGTCGCAGTGGCAACAGCTTTTGCTGCCAGTGCTTTGGGTGCCTATCCTATTTTAATTTCCGGCAGCGAAGAGCTTAAACAGAAATACCTGCCTGAGGTTGCTACTGGTAAGAAAAGAGCCGCTTTTGCTTTGACCGAGGCTAATGCCGGCAGTGATGCTTCCGGAATCCAAACGACCGCTGTGCTTGATGGCGATGAATGGGTGCTGAATGGCACGAAACAATGGATTACCAACGCCGGCGAGGCTCAAATATATTCTGTTATTGCAATCACAGACCGCAGCAAAGGGCCCAGAGGAGCAACCATGTTTGTTGTTGAGGATACCGATCCCGGGTTTTCTTATGGAGCCAAGGAAAAGAAAATGGGGATCCGCGCCTCTTCAACCCGTGAATTGATATTTAAAGATTGCCGCATCCCCAAAGAAAGAATAATCGGCAGACAGGGAATGGGGTTTATTACAGTCATGAAGACTTTGGATTTATCCAGGCCGGGTATTGCCATACTTGGTGTTGGACTTGGCCAGGCAGCCTTAGATGAGGCAGTCACCTATGCCAAACAGCGTGTACAGTTCGGGAAACCCATCATCGCTTTTCAGGCTGTACAGCATATGCTTGCTGATATGGCTATTCAACTGGAAGCTTCCCGATCTCTTGTTTATTCTGCAGCAAAGCATATTGATGCTCATCCAAAAGATATGTCCAAAGTGTCTTCAATGTGTAAGGTTTTTGCCACTGATATGGCTATGAAGGTGACTACCGATGCGGTTCAGGTTCTGGGCGGATATGGGTATATGTGCGAGTATCCGGTTGAAAAAATGATGCGTGACGCCAAGATCCTGCAGATTTATGAAGGTACCAATCAAATACAGAGAAATGTGATTGGCCAGGAACTTAATAAAGAATACACCAAAGCATAATCCATTGTTTTTGGAATTTGGAAGTTTGTAGTACTATGCATGGTTGAATAGAATTTGAAGGTATTAAAATAGGCTTTTCACTTACATCTATGCAGTTGAATAAACTTGCAAAATTCCGAAAAATCTTATGGTAATAGGTACTGTTGAAGGATGGAGTTAATAAACTGCCTCCGGAGAGAGTATTGCAAAATTATTGGATCAAGGCGGTATGTTGAGTATGAAAATTATCGTATGTATCAAGCAAGTCCCTGATGCCAAGGACGTGCGGTTGGATCCTAAGACTAATACGCTTGCTCGCGAAGGGGTGGAGAGCATTATGAATCCTTACGACCGGCACGCACTTGAAGCAGCGGTTTGTTTGAAGGAATCTTGTGGCGGTTCGGTAACAGTTATCAGCATGGGGCCGCCACAGGCTGAAGCTGTTTTGCGGGACGCTGTTGCCTGCGGGGCCGATGATGCTGTTTTGGTTTCAGATCGTGCCTTTGCAGGTGCAGATACTTGGGCAACTACTTATACCTTACAAAAGGCAATAGAAAAAATTGGTGAGTTCGATCTGATTGTATGCGGCAAGCAGGCTATTGATGGGGATACGGCCCAGGTCGGTCCAGGATTGGCCCAGCGTCTGCAAATTCCTTTTATTACCTGTGTAAGGAACATCGGATCCTGTGAGGAACGTACGCTAACCCTGGAACGTCTGATGGATGACGGTTACGATGAATTGGAGATTTCATTCCCCGCCTTATTGACAGTTGTGAAAGAAATTAACAATCCACGCGTTCCTTCCCTCAAGGGGAAAATGAAAGCAAAAAAAATGACTATTACGGTTCTGAGCGCCGCTGATATTGGTGCGGATCCTGACAGTATAGGTTTACAGGGATCAACAACTGAGGTAATCCGGGTATTTTCCCCGGAACCCAGAGGAGATCGTACCATGCTGGAAGGCACTCCCGAAGAGCAGGTTGACCAGCTGTTAGCAAAATTGGATACCATTCATTAGTACCATGTTACAAATAGATAATGATGCGTGCATAGGTTGCGGAGTATGTGAGGAAGTATGTACATTCGAAGCCATCAGGGTTGTTGATGGACTTGCTGTGGTCGGGGAAAATTGCACGCTGTGCGGCTCCTGTGTTGATGAATGCGAGGCCCAGGCCCTGACGATTGAGCGAGCTGAAAAAATCGGCGGCCATGATCTCTCTGAATGGTCAGGAGTTTTAATATATGCTGAATTTAGACGGGGCCGTTTAGCGCCGGTTTCCTTTGAACTGCTTGGCATTGGCAGAGAGCTTGCTGATCAGCTTAATGTGGATTTGACCGCCGCTGTTTTAGGGAATAACCTTGGTGACAGCGCTGAGGAACTGATAGCCTTTGGTGCAGATCGTGTATACAAGGTTGATGATCCAGCCTTGGAACATTTTACTGATGAGGCCTATGGCAATGCACTTGAAGATATTATCCTAGAATACAAACCCGAGGTAGTGCTTGCCGGGGCAACAGTTATTGGTCGTTCATTCATTCCCCAAGTAGCGACAGCCCTGGGAACCGGTCTTACTGCTGACTGTACCCATCTTGAAATTCGTCCGGAAGACGGGGTGCTGCTGCAGACCAGGCCAGCATTCGGTGGTAATATAATGGCCACAATTGTCTGTCCCCACACCAGACCACAAATGGCTACAGTTCGTCCTAAAGTGATGGAAGCCGGACCTTATAAAAATGAAAGACAAGGTGAGGTTATCACTATAGAGCCGAAGGCAGAGAGACTTGCTGCAAAGGTAAAAGTACTTAGAAGCGTTGTAGATGAACAGGAAAATGTCAATATTTGTGAGTCGGATATCGTTGTCGCTGGAGGCCGTGGTTTGGATGGAGGCAAAGGGTTTGAATTGGTCAAACATCTTGCAGCATCACTCGGTGGAGTTGTCGCGGCATCGCGGGCAGCGGTTGACTCAGAATGGATTTCATATCATCATCAGGTAGGTCAGACTGGTAAAACAGTATGTCCCAAATTGTATATTGCCTGTGGAATTTCAGGTGCCATTCAGCATTTGGTTGGAATGCAGTCAGCTGAAACAATTGTTGCTATAAATAAAGATTCCCACGCCCCTATCTTTGATGTTGCTACATATGGTATTGTAGGTGATTTGTTTGAAATAGTTCCTTTGTTAACCAGAAAAATTGAGGAGAGATCCGGGAAATGAGTCTGTCAGGAAAGGTAGCATTGGTGACAGGGGGAAGCCGTGGTATTGGCAGGGCTATATGCATCCGTCTGGCCGAACTAGGTGCTCATGTCCTGGTCAATTATGCATCCCGACCCGATGCGGCAGAAGAGACAGTTGCAAAAATTGAAGGAAATGCTGGTCAGGCTTTCGCGGTAAAATTTGATGTTGCAGATGTCTCCGAAGTGCAACAAAGTATTAAACAACTCATTGCCGATCATGAAAGAATCGATATATTGGTGAACAACGCTGGAATTACCAGAGACGGACTGCTTGCCACAATGAAAGAAGATGATTGGGACCGGGTTATGGATGTCAATCTCAAAGGTGTTTTCAACTGCAGTAAAGCAGCCTTTCGCCCGATGATGAAAAACCGCTGGGGACGGATAATTAATATTACTTCTGTAGTTGGTGTAACCGGAAATGCTGGCCAGTCTAACTATGCAGCATCTAAGGCCGGAATTATCGGACTTACCAAATCATCTGCGCAGGAATTTGCCTCCAGAGGAATCACCGTAAATTGTGTAGCTCCTGGTTATATAGAAACTGAAATGACTGAAGGATTATCTGATACGGTAAAAGAGAAATTAATGCAGGGAATACCTATGGCCGTATTAGGTGAACCAAGAGATGTTGCCGGGGCAGTGGCATTTTTGTCTTCAGAGGATGCTCGCTATATAACAGGCCAAGTCATCCATGTAAATGGCGGCCTGGTGATGGTGTAATTATTTCATATGTATCTTTATAATAGATTTCGGTATTTAGAAGCAATTCCGGCTTAACGGGTTGCAGTAATGAAAAACGTATGTATTAAATAACGGTAAGGAGAAATAAAAGATGTCTGCAGAAGAAAAAGTTATCGATATTATTGTGGAACAATTAAGTGTTGAGCGAGACAAAGTTGTTTCAAGCGCTTCCTTTGTGGACGACCTAGGCGCCGACTCCCTGGATCTGGTTGAGTTGATAATGGCCATGGAAGAAGCGTTTGATATCGAAATTCCAGATGAAGTCGCAGAAAAAATTGTAACGGTTAAGGATGCCATTGATCACGTTCAGTCTGTCTGATGAATGGTTCGAGAATAATATATAGCAAAGTGTCAGAGCGTTAGCTTGGTCTGGCAAAGGCTGGAGAATAATCCGGATCTGATAAATATTCACCACAGAAAGTGTATCATTCTACGGCGGGTATGATTATATCTATGCAGTAGGTAAAGATGAGCGCACGAGGAGGATGAGTTGAAAAGAAGAGTGGTGGTAACTGGCGCTGGACTGGTAACTCCGCTTGGGGTAGGACTAGAGAATACCTGGGAAGGACTTTGCGCCGGCAGAAGCGGAGTTGGGTTGATTACCCGTTTTGATACCAGTGATTTTCCCGTTAAGATTGCTGCGGAAGTTAAAGATTTTCATGGTGAGGAATTTATTGATAAAAAGCTGGTTAAACACTTTGATCTTTTTGTGCAATATGCTGTAGCTTCCGCTGGAATGGCCATTGAAGACGCAGGCCTTGTCATCTCGAAGGAAAATGCAACCCGGGTTGGTGTTGTTACTGGTAATGGTATTGGCGGCCTTACTACTATTGAAAAATATCACCAGATTCTTAATGACCGTGGTCCGAAAAGAATAACAC
>CAMYJP010000022.1 GCA_947258675.1 uncultured Desulfobulbaceae bacterium
CTTTCCCAGTTTGAAATAGATGCCGGCGACATGAAACCATATTCACAACTACTGCAGGAGGCCAATGAAGAACTGGGTAAATTAAACCTCACCTATGAACAGTTAGTAATGGAATTAAAGCAGGCCAAGGAAGAGGCGGAAAATTTTGCTCATGATCTGAAAAAAGCCAACAATAAACTCAGAGAACTTGCCACCCGTGATGGTTTGACAGGTTTATACAACCATAAGCACTTCCAGGAAGTTATGGACCGGGAAATAAGTGGGGCAAACAGGTATAAGAAATTCTTGTCCGTTTTATTATTTGATATTGATCACTTCAAAAGCGTCAATGACAGATATGGTCATCCAAGAGGTGATACAGTGTTAAAAGCCATGGCTGAAACCATTGCTGACATGGTTCGCGAGAGTGATATAGTTGCACGATATGGTGGTGAAGAATTTGTTATCATTCTACCGGAAACGGATGGGGAAGGTGCAGCTATCCTTGCAGAACGCTTAAGAAAAGCTATTGAGGAAAAAGAAGTAGAGGCGGAGGGCCTAACTATCAAGGTCACAATCAGCATTGGCATCACAACATATATCCCTCGAGTCAGCACCAACAAAAAAGCCAAATTAATTGATACTGCCGATCAGGCACTGTACAAGTCAAAAGAATCCGGCCGTAACAGAGTTACATCCTTTGAAAGCCCCACCTTATAAATATTATTCATTTGATTTATCGTCAGGTTTCAATTTTTTTGTTGTATTGAATCATATCCATATTATTTCTGTTATACCGCAATATCCTCATATTGCAATTTACTGAAATCTATGGTTTGAAAAGACACAGAATTTAATAATCCGGTCAAATTGTAGAGTGTTTAAAGTTATTGTGATAATCGACCATTATCTATAAACACGGTAAACCAATCAACCGTACGGAGTGCGTTATGTTTAAAATAAAGGATATTATGTCATCGGAAGTGTTCACCCTGCATTCATCTCAGACACTCGCGCTGGCTCGATTTCTCATGAAACTGAAACATGTTCGTCATATTCCAATTGTTGATGGTAATGATCATTTTATAGGGTTAATAACCCATAGAGATCTCCTTGCGCATACAATATCTTTATTGGCAGACCCTGATGAACAGGAACAGGAAGAAATGGATCAGTACATTCCCATTAATAGCGTCATGAAAACCAATATTGTAACAGTAGGGCCGGATATGAACTTGGGCACAGCCATCCCCATTCTGCTTGAGAACAAATATGGTTGTTTGCCTGTGGTTTCAAATAAAAAGCTTGTCGGGATTGTTACTGAAGCGGACTTTTTGAAACTTACTCTCAACCTGCTGGAAACTGTTGGCGAGACTTGATAAGCATACTCGCCCATTTGCTTCTAAGAATGATAAAAAGCGGCATCAAAACAGGTTTCTGAATTCATTTATTGACACAGAGATCTAATAATATATCAACCAATTTTATGCGCTACCTTGGCTTGGATTTAGCCTCTCTCTTCTACCCTAAAAAATCATCAAAATAGTATATCTTCAACAACAAACGGTGAACTTCGCACCCCAATACTCTTTTTTGTTACCCAAATTCTCACCATAGTAACTGTTTCACCATCCAGAGTTGCAATATTAGGTAACTCCTCAACAAACGAGATATCAGCCGTCCTGAACTCATAATAAAGGGTGTTACTGCTATACGGATCGGCCACAAGTATTACCCTTTCCGAGTCATATGGATGTTGCTGGGGTGAGCCGGTAAAAGGGACATGGGTTTTTCGTAAATTTTTTATTTTCGAAGGACTTTTATAGGATTCTACTTCTAACTTTTTTGCCTCCTGTAATAAAATTTCCATTACCATTTACATTCTCCTAAACAGCTGTAATTGAGTCTCCATGATTTATTGGTATAAGTTCCATCACTATTTGACAATTTAGGGAAAATATATCCTACAATCCACATCAAAAAAAGGAAAATCAGTATCTGTGACTTCCTGAGTACTGTATTATCTGGTCCGGTATTCAAACCACTCAACTAAAAATGTACAATAGGACCTATCTTTATCTATCACTGATAATTGTGCGTTTTGCAAAGGTCTAAATCAGAAAGTAAAAGAAAAAAGCCGTTCCCGTCTCCCAGATTAAAACAATCGCTGTAATAATCACTGATGCAAAAGCTACTCCCTTATGAAGGGCTGAATCTTTGCGCTTCCCCTTATACCCTAAAATAAAACCCAACAGCATTCCACTGATCATCCCACCACCATGCCCCCAATTATTAATACCCGGCACTATAAATCCAAAAATAAAAAGAGTAACAGCCCAAACTCCTATCTGACTATAAACAGCCTGGCCATATTGACCGCCTCGACTTTTGCCAAAATACAAAATTGCCCCCATCAAACCGCATACTGCTGCAGATGCTCCTATTGTAAAAGCAATACCTGCAAAATATGAAACCACAAAACCCAACACACCACTGAATGTATAAATAATTACAGTTCGATATCCGCCATACTCTTGAATTACCAGTGGTGCTAACTGTTTAAAAGCGATCATATTGAACAGTATGTGAAACACACCACCATGGAGATAGTTTGCTGAAACAACGGTCCACCAGCTGTGTAATTGATTAATGGGTACTGTCCCGGTTGCACCCAAAAGAAAAAGACTTCTATTGTCCGGAGAAAGGAGATGAAGCGGATTCATCGAAATGTTTGAAAGCTGAGGGTTAAGCAACAACGATAGTATATACATGGTAATATTTGTATACAATATCATCCTGATAATTTGATCACCGTCCATCAGGATGCCTGTCAGCCTGTTGTTTTTCCAGACTGAACCTGGATGCTTTTCTCCGCAATAAGGGCAATGTGTTATGTCACTGCTTATAAGTTTCCTGCAATTAGGACAGAGGATTGACTGCCTTTGAATTCTCTTCATGAATTATCATTCCCAAAAAACTTTTTTCCTAAACCGCCTTCAACTTTTGTGGTAAACTCCTTGCCATTTTCAAGAGAGATAGCAATAATTAAGTTCAACCATTTTTACCAACTAATTCTTTTTCTAGAATTAGATATTGACTCAGAAAAGGTTGCAAGCATTACTTTACTCAACTTTCTGACTTAATTGAACTTATTGACATTTAATGAAATAAGTGTCTTAGCCAGCCTGTTTGATGGGTTTGCAGTTTACAGTTGACGGTTTACGGGGAAAAAAAATATTCCCCGACAAGGAATCTTATTTGCACTTTAATGTTAGATAGATAGTTGATTATTTATGTTCATAACTAACCGGTAAGCGTAAACCATAAACTGTAAACCTGCCGAGGTGCACAGTATAAAATTGTCAATATTACAGACAGATATTTCAAGTCAGAAAGTTGAATTACTTTATAAACCGATCAAGCCATAAAAGGCCATTAATTACAACAGAACATCTTAATATTATATGCAATTTCCTGTGCTTCTCTTTTCATATCTAATTGCAGTAATATTAGCTCCGCTCTTCGCAAGCTTTATAATCCTCAATTGTGTCCTTTTTCTGGGCAAAATGATCCCTTTTTTAGATTTTCTGCTTGATTTCGGTATTGAGTTTTCTGATTTCGCAAGACTTTGTGCATACCTTACCCCACAAATGTTTCTATTTTCCATCCCTATGGCAAGTATGATAGGCGTTATTATTGGCTTTACAAGAATTGCCAACGACGGTGAAATTATGGCACTCAAAGCCGGTGGAATTGGGCTTTATTCCATGTTGCCCCCCGTTATCATCGTTTCCCTCTGCGCGGCCGCTCTTACAGGGCTTTTTTCTACACACCTTATACCCACTGGCAATATTGCCATGGAAAAACTCTTATTTCAGCTGGCCAAAGAAAAAATTGATAAAGGTTTGCGGGAGAAACAGTTTAGCGATGCAATGGGCAGCGTAGTCCTTTATGCGGATCATATCAACAAGGAAAACATGGAATGGCAAGGCGTTTATGTCACAGACACGAGAGACCGTGACAAGCCGGTTGTCATACTCGCTCAAACTGGAACTCTTTCTGCTGATATTGTTAATATGAGTATGACACTCATATTGAAAAAAGGCAGTTTGCACAGAGTGGATAATGAAATAACACAAAATATTCGTTTCGAGCGTTATACTATCAATTTATCCTTGCCATCTCCAGTTGGCACTATTTCAGCAACTAGTGGCAAAAAAAGCTATACCCAAAAGCAACTGCTGGAAAAGGCGACCCATCTAGGCACCGATACAGAGGAGGGAGCATCTTTACTCATCGAGTATCATAAAAGACTTGCTCTCCCAGTGGGTTGTCTTATTCTGAGTTTGCTTGGTTTTCCTCTGGCTTTTATATCAGGCCCCGGCCAACGGTCCGTTGCTCTCCCCCTGGGTTTGATTTTCTTCATCCTGTATTTTATTGCCATTTCCGGTGCCAAAGCCATGAGTGAAAGTCTCTTAATCCCGGTATCCCTGGCAATGTGGTCCCCGAACATCATATACGGTTTCATAATGATTTATCTTGTTCGCGCCATTGCCAGAGAAACGTTACCTGTTCATCTTGAAAAATTATATGGCACTGGCAGAAAATTAACTCGATATTTTCAATTATTCAGGAAATAGAATTCGTGTTTAGGTTATTAGACCGTTATCTTTTTATAGAATTCTCGAAAAATCTTTTGCTGGTTTTATCTGCCTTTGTCGGTGTGTATCTTCTGGTAGATTTTTTCGAGCGCATTGACAACTTCTTTGAAGTTCACCTACCGATCTCTCTGGCAGTCAGATATTTTATTTTAAAAATTCCCTTAATTGTTGAACAGTTAATGCCTGTTTCAATTTTAATGGCCGGGGTAATCACTTTAGGAATTCTTAATCACCATTGGGAATTAACCGCCCTTAAAGCAGGAGGAATAAGCATGAACCGAGTCTCCTTGCCAATTATCTTAAGCGCAGTTTTTTTCTCACTGGTAACAATGGCAATGTCCCAATGGATGCTGCCGGTCACACTTTCTGCTACCAATAAAATATGGTATGAAAAAGTAAATGAAAGTATCCCGAAAGGAATTGTGAGAAACGGCCGTTTTTTTTATAAGGGAACTAATGGATTCTATTCGTTTCTGCCTTCAAATTCTAAAGAGCAGTATAAACGCTTTTCCTATGTAACTTGGAACAATGCTTATGAAATGCAATTGATGCTTAATGCCAAAACAGCTGTCTGGCTGGGAGACAAATGGCTATTTTCTCACGGACAGATTCAACGTCAGGCTGGCAGCAACCAAAATACTATAGAGTTTTTTGAACAACTGTCCCTCCAACTTCCTGAAAACCCGTCAAATTTCTTTATTCCAGAATATAAGGACAAGGAAAGATCAATCACCCAAATTTATAAAGATATCATAGAAGAAGACGAACAAGCCAATGTAACCAGCAGACTGGAATTTCATGGAAAAGTTTCTTATATTTTATTGGGTCTGCCTTTGATCTTACTCGGTTTACCTATGCTTATTCTTATTCACCAAAGGTGGGGAAGGGATATTGCCCTTGCTGTTCCGGCAAGTTGCGGACTGGCATTTCTCGCCTGGGCCTGGTGGGGAGCATTCCAATCCATGGCCAAGGCAGCATATATTTCCCCTTTTATCGCCTCCTGGTCTGTTCATATTCTAATTGGTGGTCTGGGGATTTTTCTTCTTAATCAACAGAATACCTAATTGGAAAGATGTCCCTTACTTTTCTTACATCCAGCATAGACAGCGCCCTGATCGGCAATCATGGTAAAAAGGTCGGTATCGTCGGTATACCCCCTTTGCAGATCATTCAACAACTGAATCATAAGGGCATGGATCTGTACGATCTGGACACGCCATTGGTCGGAATTGATATGGAAAAAACCACTCCATATATCCCAAGGGTGTATTGTGCAATACTCCGCACCGTAGTTTTGAATGCTCTACACCTGGATCTTGATGCGGTTTATATCGATGTCGGTCCCGGCAAGTGCGATAGTGCATTGCATGTTGCCGCCGTCCTTGAAAACATTCTCACTGTTCCGGTATTCTCTACCAAAAATGAAGACCAAAAAGCATTCGGCAATCCAATTTGCCGTTCAAAAATGAGGCTGGAAGAAAAGTTTATACGCATAACTGAAGGCATCAAATCAGCAGATTTTCATAGGGAATATGAATTCTGTAACCCCACTGCCGGTTTCTGGGGAGTCCCACCTCGAGATTTTTCTATTTTAAACCTGTTTCCGGATACAACCCACATTTACGGTTGGACTCGTTGCATGGAAAACAAAACACCATCGGACACAAAACTGGAATCATATTACAACCCCTCTATCCCGACTGTGTTTTTTGCCCAATCATTCTGTGCAAAAACTGCTCTTGCACATCTTCTGGCCAAAAAACACCCTAGATCTCTTTTTCTTGACAGTGACGTGACAGCCGGCAGCAGTGCAAAGGCAAAAATACAGGCTTTTCTGGAACTTGCAGGAGTTTTCGGATGATTTTGGGCGATTTCGGCACGTCATACGCTAAATTTCTTAATCTTTGTCAATCCTCCAACTCGCAACCGACAATAATCCCAACCAAAGAAATTGACCGCTCAACTCAAGTTACAATAGCTACTGGTCACAATGGCAAACGGTATACCGAACACTATGTGAATGAATTGACCGCATTAGCAAGGGGTGGTGAAAAATTAATAAAAGAAAACAACTTTGTGCTGCTCGATTGCGGAAGCAGGGATATAAAGTTCATTACCTATAATAACGGACAGCTTAAGGATATGGGTTGGAACAGCGAATGCGGAGCCTCAATGGGGTTCACAATCGAACTGCTTGCCCGCTACTATGATCTTGATTATTCTAAGCTTCCTGTGCCGGATAGACCATTTTCCATTACCTGCGGAGTCCTTGGCATGAGCCATATCTTTGACGCAGTTGTTTCCGGCTGTTCAGAAAATGAAGCCGTAGCCCGTTTTGTTAAGGGAATTGCCATCAATGCCTTCCGATTTGCCGGTTCACCAGGGAAGATTTACTTATCAGGTGGACTATGCAACAATCCGTTATTTGTCAAAAGCTTTCCCTGCGAAGTCGTTTCTCTCGGACGTTTCGTCCTGCTTACTGGCCTGAATGAATGCGCCAAACGAGCAGGAATGAAAAATGAAAAATGAAGAGTGTAGAATGAAAAATAATGCATCCCAATCAAAAGGGACTGTTGTTTTTTGTCACTTCAATACCTGGGAAAAAAGTGTCTCTAAAATCTTGGGGGCTGTTGATCTCGCACCTATACTCAGACAGCAGGACAGAATTATTATTAAACCCAATTTGGTTGAGAATCTCCCACCGCCAATTACCACACCGGTTGAACTTATTGAAGCGATTATTTACTATATCCGGAGAGCTTCTCCTCGAACAGAAATTATTATTGCTGAAGGCTGCGGCTCCCTTGAATACGATACATATTATGTATTCGATCAGCTAGGCTTTACCAGGATGGCCAGTCAAACAGGAGTGAAGCTCCTGGATCTTAACGATGAGCCATCCATCAGGGTAAAAAATTCCCGGTGCTCCAGATGGCCTGAGATGTTTCTTCCCAAAATTGTTTTTGAAAACTTTCTCATCTCTGTCCCGGTGCTTAAAGCACACAGTTTGGCTGGAGTGACACTCACTATGAAGAACATGATGGGACTGGTTCCTCCTCGCTTTTATCAACAGGGAGGGTGCTGGAAAAAAGCTTCTTTTCATACCAAAATTCAACAGGCCATTCTTGACCTTAATCGGTATCGCACCCCTGACTTTACCATCCTTGATGCCACCGTGGGCATGCAAGAAGCCCATCTCTGGGGTCCAACATGTAACCCTCCCCCAAATAAACTGGCAGCAGGTTTTGATCCGGTGGCTATAGATGGTTACGGGACAAAGCTACTCAACATAAAATGGCAGACCATAGAACACATTCGGTCAGCCGATGGAGAACTCGGCTGCGCTGAACCAATAAAATTAATTGAGATCGGCGAAAATGGCTGAGAAGAAAATCCTCCGAAATAACGATGAAGTTCATTATGCAAAATGGCTTGCCTACGTTGAGCAATATAAAAAAATTTATAACCATGGCAAAGGATTCCCTGTCTCTTCTCATGCAAAAAACAGGGACAGACAAACTCTACCGATAAACTATAAACGACATGAAGTAATTATCTGCTCACCCCATCCGGATGATGAGGCATTGACCGGTGCGCTTGCCCTTCGCCTAAAGACAAGCAACTTACGTGTACTTAATCTGGCAATTACTTTAGGAAGCAACCCATCACGCAAAAACAACCGTAAAGCTGAACTTGCAGCATCGTGCAGAGTATTAGGATTTGATTGCAGACTTGTCCGGAATCCGCTTGCATTCCCAGACATAATCAACGTCAGAGAAAGGAAAATATCACAGGAATGGCATGAAAGAAGAAACATTATTGTAAAACATTTTGCCAGAGAACAACCGGAGCTTGTGCTCTTTCCCCATGCCGATGATGGCCACCCTACTCATATATTTACACATTATCTTATTCTGGAGGCCCTCAAGCTTTATTGTCGTAAACAAAAAAGAAAAGTGCTGGCAATAGAGACAGGATTCTGGCAACCCATAAAAAATCCCAATCTGCTTCTAGGCCTCAGCACCCAGGAAGTAGCAAAATTAATCACCGCTCTGACCTGTCATCATGGAGAAATTGCAAGAAACCCCTACCATCTCATGCTGCCAGCATATTTTATGGATAAAGCCGTTCGAGTTGCAGAGTTGTCAAAATTCGGCGACAAAGGAACGCAAATTCAGTTTGCAGAAATTTATAAACTTTCAAGGATAGAAGAACAAGGCAGGCAGATACATAAAAAAGGGGAGATGATACACATCCCCCCTGAAAAAAAACTGACTTTATCTGAGCTCAATTCATTGTAATTTGATTTTCTTAGCCATAGCTGTGAAGACCGGAGAGCAGGAAATTGACTCCATAATAGGTAAAAATAACAGCGGCAAAACCAATAATAGAAATCCAGGCGATTCTCTTTCCTCCCCACCCTCTTGTAAAA
The DNA here is from genome assembly GCA_947258675.1 of uncultured Desulfobulbaceae bacterium. Next base: position 9,073 of record CAMYJP010000022.1, read on the forward strand.
CGGGCATGCAAGGCCGAAGCGTAGACAAACCAGGTTATCAGTGACCAGGTTTCCTTAGGATCCCAACTCCAATATGTTCCCCATGCCGAGTTTGCCCAGACAGCTCCTGTAATAATCCCGGCGCTTAACCAAAGAAAGCCGAAAAGAATGCTTTTATGGGTAATGTCGTCTATGTCCCTTAACGACGGCAGAACATCCAAAATTGAACGGGTGTCTTCAGAACTTTTCTTTTTGCCGGCAGCTTTCTTTTTCTCTTTATTTCTATGTTTCAATATATACATGATACCCAGACCACATGCTATGGCAAAAGCGGCATACCCTATGAAACAGGCCACAACATGGGCTATAAGCCAGTTACTTTGCAAGGCCGGTACAAGAGGATTTATACGGTCACTTATCTCTGTAGCAAACGAAGCATAAGCCATACTGAAAAACGCAAAAGGCATCGCAAAGGCACCTATATAACGATTTTTATATATTGCTTCGATAATTAAATAAAAAAGTGCAATACACCAGGCAAAAAACACCAAAGATTCATACATGTTCGACAGAGGCGCATGGCCTATACCCATTTGATACGACTCTACCCAGCGTAAACCAATGCCGGCGGTGTTCACCAGGAATCCGAAAATAGTTACTAAGGTAGCAACAATACCCAATCTCCCTGCCCTGAAAATAAAAACACCCAGATACAATGCCGAGGCAAAAAGATAGACAAATGTCGTAATTCCAAGAAGTTGTGAACTATCCATAATTAATCCTTAATGAATTTAAGCTTATCGCTATGCTGTTGAAATCGTTTGCTCAGCGCGTCAAAATCCTTCTCAAAGCCCAATTTGTTTTTATTGCTTGTGCCTGTAAGAATAATATCGGTATGTCCCTCTTCCTTTGCAATATACACCCAAACTCTTTTATGGGAAAGAAAGAATGCCACAGCCAGACCTACAAGCATCAATATACAACCGATATAAACCCACCAGACTCCGGGGTCTTTAGCAACCTGCAGTCCTGTTGCAAAAAACTGTTTGGACGATATCAAATAGGTAGCATCAGGCCGTTCAAGAGAAATAGGTCGTGACCCGTCCATCCAGAATTGCGTAGGAGTGCCCTTGCCATCGCTGAACCATATCTTTACTCGAAATTGCCCCCACTGATTCGGAGGCTGATGATTCACAATTCCAAATGAAATTCCTGTTTGCGGCCAGGATAGTTTTTTACCGGGGGCTGCTCGAAAAGATCTTTTGGTTTTGGTAGTCTGGTTTTCCAGAGTCACCCGGTATTCATTAAAACCGTTATAGCTCGATTGATAAAAGGTAATTCCTTTATACTGCAGAGGATCATTTACAATAACAGGCGTGGATAATATCTCCTTGCCATTTTCGAGAATGGTTATATCGGAACGATACTCTTTCGGAGCACCATTAGCATAATAAGTTAAATCAAATCGATCACATCGTACTGTAAAGCCGAGTTTTATAGGCTTCTGGGTGGATCTCTCATAAACGCTGTCAGTTGCTCTCATTTCCGGCAACATAATGCTTGCCTTATAGCCAAAAAAGGAACCAATTATCGCTCCGGCAAAAATTACCAGGATACTGACATGAACAATATAGACCCCCATCCTTGTCCAATTGCCTTTCTGTGAGGCAAAAAGAACCTCATCTCCTTTCTCGGCCTTTTCAGGCTTCCAGCCCGCGCCCGCCATAATACCTTCAATTTCGACTGCTGCCTCGTCTACCGAGAGACTGCTGGCAAAGGTTACACGCTGCCTCATCTTGCGGATGCGGTCCTTTGTAACCTTCAGATTATCGGCGACGACCAGACGCCATGTATCAGGTATCCGGTTTATGCTGCAGACTGTAAGGTTAATACAGAACAAAATGAGCAAAGTAATAAACCACCAAGCATTATACATGTCCGGTATATCCAGCATCTTAAACAGTTTGGCGGTATTCTCACCGTACATCTGAATATATTGCTGTTCCGGGCTGTTCTGCGGGATTACAGTGCCGATTATTGAAGTTATGGCCAGTATAAAAAAGGTGAACAGGGCCAGCTTTACCGATTTAAAAAAATTCCAAATGACGTTATCTGTAAGTTTTCCCATAATACTCGAGCTTCAAAGTTAAGTTATATTATCAATGCCCTGTATTCAGACAATAATTGCAATAATTCAAAATAACTGTGCCTAGACACAAGCGTTCTTTTTTACCATGATCCCAATACCCTGTCAACAATAAGCCAGCAAGCTTCATTTGAAAAACACTTGCCATACCGGAAAAGAAAAGGTATAAAATCCGTTTTTGAAAAATTTTCTCATACCAAGTTAACTGCCACATTCAGTTAATATGCATTCAAATATGTATTTAAGACAATTAAGGAGTTCATAATCATGGCCAAAGTATGCGAAATCTGCGGCAAAGGTCCAGTTACAGGGAATAATGTCAGTCATGCCCATAATAAAACCAGAAGACGCTGGCTGCCCAATTTACAGAAAGTCAGATCAACAACTGAAAGCGGCAATACTATTCATATCCGGGTTTGTACAAGATGCATCCGGTCCGGTGCTGTTGTTAAACCTGCTTAGTCCACAATCCTGTGTTTTTTTTATTTGCTTTCTAGGAGGTAATCACTATTCCTGTTTCTTAGGAGAGCCAGTATGAACCAAGAAAAAATAGAATTTCTGCCATTTGAAATAGCCCTAGAGCTTGTAGGAGCGATCCAGGAAGAAGAGCATGCTCACGAAATCAACAGACGGATCTTTACGGTATATGATAAAAGCAACCGGGAGCTCTGCTGGTTTGATGCCGAAGAAACAATTGCCGCAGCAGTACCCGACATAGTTAACCCCAAAAAGGAACAAATTCAGCCTAAAGTTGAAGAATATATTTTACACCGACTTCCTAAATGGGTATTGGACCTTTAATGCGACTCATCTGCGTTAACTGAGCTTTATGTCTTCTGTCTTTTACCTTTTACCTTCTTCATTTATAAAATTCCCTCAGGCATTTCAGGAACCCCTGAAGAACCCAGCACAAAACCACCATCCATTCTGACTACACTGCCGGTCATATACGTAGCGTCCCTAATTAGAAAAAAAACCGCCTTAACGATTTCATCCAGTCTTCCTGTCCTTTTAAGCAAGACATGGTCGTAAATTGCCCGTTGCTGTTCGATATTCAACGCTTCCCAACCTCTGGTTTCTTCAGCATGTCTTGTTGGAAAAAATCCCAACATTAGCTCATTAACTCTGACAGTAGGAGCAGCTTCACGAGCCCAGGTTTCCGTAAAAGATGTTATTGCCCGATTGGCCGCTGCATAACCATCATTAAAAATCATACCAGCCGGCCCTGAGCGGCCTACTATTCCAGCAATTGATGAAATAGTAACCACTGCTCCTTCTTTTGATGATTGCAAGAGCGGCAGTGCATAATGAAAAACCCACCATTTAGCTTTAAGGGTGGTTTCCATCTCCATGTCCCACTGGCCTACATTGTGTTCACTTGCATAAGAGCCATGCACCACCGGCATCCCGCCGCGTTCTATATTATTTATCAAAATATCTAGAGAGGAGAACTGCTCCCGAACCTCAACCAGAAGCCTCTCTACCTGTTGCGGTACACACAGATCTGCTTTTATCACAAGATGCTGTTTACCCAACTCTGCGAGTTCCTGCTTCATGAGGGCCGGATCATCGGGCCAGTCATGATAAGTCAGAATTACTGTAGCTCCTTCTTTAGCTAAAGCAAACCCGATTGCTTTGCCTATTCCTTTGGCACCGCCAAGAACTAAAGCTATTTTACCTTTTACATCCATTTTACCAGTTCGCTCTGTTTAAAACTTCACCCCGAGCACTAATTGTAACCTGTTCCACAGGTATCTGAACTTCGGACCTCTTCAAAGCTTCCTTTATAATATTGATCATGGCCGAGCAACATGGAACTTCCATAATAATAATGGTAACACTTTGCAATGAAGCCGTTTTAAAAACTTCGGTAAATTTATTGATATAGCCATCAACATCGTCAAATTTCGGACAGCCCACCATCAAAGCTTTGCCTTTCAGGTACTCACTGTGAAATAGTGGATAGGCAAAGGCCGAACAATCAGCAGCAACAAGAAGGTCAGCCCCTTTCAAAAAAGGTGCGCTGGGTGGTACCAACCGAATCTGTATCGGCCAATGGTTTAGCGCTGATGCATCAGATTCCGGCTTCAAGTTTTTAAAGGGGATATTTGCCGCTTGGCACTGAGAAGCCTGATTAAAATTCTGAAGGTGAGCCGATGGACATCCTCCTTTAACCATATCACTTCCTGGTTGAATTTCCGTTTTGTTTCTCTTCTTTAAAAGCTCTTCAACAGCAGCCTCATCAAAGTCATCAGCCTCCCGTTGGATGATATTCAGCGCTCCGGTGGGACAAGACCCAAGACACGCACCCAAGCCATCACAATACTTTTCAGCAAGCATCCTCGCCTTACCATTGACAATTTCGAGGGCTCCTTCTGCACAGTCAGGCACACATTGACCGCAACCGTCACAAAGCTCATCATCGATTTCAATAATTTTCCTTAATACTTTCATAAAAACCCTTTTACCTGTATGTTCTGCCAATCTTTGGTTTAACTGAAAATGCTCTCTTCTTTTCAGTGAGAAGACTTTTCAATTATCCATCTATCTTAAAATCTTCAATTTTCAATTTTCAGTATCTCCACCGCCAGTTCCTTGCCGGATGGCGTCAAAAAGGACTTTCCTATAATTTTATCCAACTGTTCAGGGCTGGTTGGAGATTCTTTTTGTTTTTCCTCAAGATTTACTATTAAATCAGCATCATAGAGCACCTTAAAATTAATCGTTTCGTCCTCGC
>CAMYJP010000023.1 GCA_947258675.1 uncultured Desulfobulbaceae bacterium
ATCACCTTCAGCTAAAAGACTATTTTTGTAAATCGTCTAAAGGATGATTTTTGCAAAAAAAAAGTACCAAGGGAAGGTATCCCGTGGGTCGCTAGCATCACTGATGTTTCGTCAACTATAAAAAATCAGATCAGGATCTACAAGTAGTTCATACTTTTTTAGGGTTTGATACCAAGTAGATCAAGGTCAGAGTATATTATCAATGAGGGTTACTTATCTACTTTGGGGAAGTTCATCTATATGTCTTTTTGGGCTCGGAAAAAAAAATTCAAAAATTCAACCGCCTCTCCAGCGTCTTCAGCAAACGCATCGGCCTCAATAATTTCAACTGCATTATTGGCATTAACGCCGCCACCTCCAACAATTACTTTCACCTGCTCCCTTAAACCTGCTCCTTTCAATTCCTGCACAACTTTTTTCGCCTCCATTACCCCGTCAGCTGTCATAATAGATATGCCAATAAAGTCGACACCTTCTTTGGCAGCCTGCACAAAAACTTCAGCTGGCACTGATTTTCCTAAATCCATAACTTCAAAACCATTGGCACACAAAGTCATGTGGACAATATTTTTACCGTAGTCCTGCATATCGCCGAAGGCCACCCCAATTGCCCCCCGCACTCCTTGTTTTGTTTCCATGGCAACAATCTGATGTCGTAGTTTTGCGAGTGCTTCATGAAAGATAAGGGACGCCTTGTACATGTCAGGATACAGATGGGCTTTATTTTTATAACGTTTAGCGACCACATCCAAACCAGAGTAAAGACCTTGTAATATAATATTCTGTGGAGTTTTACCTTCCAGTATTGCCTGTACAGTAAGAGAAATTGTTTCCTCTTTGTTAAGGTCGGCTAAAGCCTTCGCAATATGTTCTAATATCATTTAAGTTTCCTCTTTTTTTAATGACGACCCAAATGGGCTCGCATGTAATAGTTCTGATTTTTATTACGCCACGCCTCTATGAAAATATGTTCATTTAAAGATAGATATCAGAAGCCCTATAAAAAAAAGACAAGCATTAGGGCTTCTTGTTATGGCCAACTGTATTGATCGGCAAGATTTGAACATGCAGATATTAACGGTCTACTAGTTCATCTTAATGTATTCCCCTTTTCATCCGATAATGTCTCATGAGCGACCACATTGTGGTGCTTTTCAGTATAATTCCTTTTGCTTTAGAGAGACATATTAGAATTTATTGGATAGCAAAAATTTAGAGAGACTTCTATCACAACTAAAAATGATTTTGTCCCGCTGTGTTTGCTCTTTGGACATCTTTTTTGATGGAGTTTGGAAAACACAGTTTTTTACATTGGCCTTTAGCTATTCAATTTTGGCAGAAACAAGTTATGAGCAAACAGCATAGTAAATCTTGGCAAAAAATCCGATTGATAAGACAATTGCCCATACATTGGATAATGTACCTGAATGGTGCATTGCTGATCCTAATTATAATAGCAGGTGTGTTGCTTATATCCGGTAATCTGCAGAAGGGACGACGTCACAATCAGTTGAATGGAAAAGAGATTCAGGAACTTGCCCTGCAGCTTGAAGATCATGTCATTCATAATTTTGAATTGCAGCGATTGATAGGTAAGCAACAAGCGACAGCTTTGCTCGCAAAACATGAGATTATTAGGTTCGTACTTAATGATGAAAAAAGCTCGGTCCCTCTGGAATCAGTGCTATCGAAATTACAGACTCAGCAGATTGAACTGCAGAAGTTATGGCCGGTTGATCTTCCCCAAAACTTATTTGAAGAATTGCGGGGCAACGGCATTATCATGGGTGATATTGCGTCAGAACTGTTTGGAAATTACTCTCCAGTGCAGCGGGCAGAAATGGCCGAGGATGCCAGGAGTGCGGCGAATGGTCTTGTCCAGGCTGTAGAGAACATTACTATTGAATTGGAAAAATTTGCCAAGGGCATGAATGAATTAATGCTTCAGACCAAAGATAATGTGCTGATCAATTCCGAAGACTTGGGCGATCGCCTCGATCTGGTTGCCAAGCATTTTATGATAAGCATGATTATTATAATCTCCCTGATAGTTATCTTACAGTTCTTCTTATACGTGGTACTCAACCGAAGGCTGAAGATGATAGTTGAACGAAGCAGAGATATAGCAATGGGCGAAGGCGATCTGACCGCTAGACTGGACGTTGAAACAAATGATAAAATCGGTGAAGTGGCCAACTGGTTCAATATTTTCATTGAAAAAATCCAGGTGATTGTTCTGGAGATTAATCACAAAACAGATTTATTATTCACTTCATCGGCTAAACTGAATCAGCTTTCAAACACACTTGCAGCAAATACCCTTGAAGTTGCTGAGAGCTCAGAATCCATGACCAACTCTGTCAAGGATGTCAGTGCAAATATAGGGTCTGTCGCTGCCGCAACGGAGCAAAGTTCGACAAATGCCGATATGATAACAACCGCAACAGGCGAACTATCCAGCACAATCAATGAAATTGCAAGAAATACAGAGGTTGCAAGGAATATAACCTGTGAAGCTGTAGAAGAAACCCAGGCAGCTTCCGAGCATATGGATGGTTTTGCCAATGTTGCCGGAGAGATAACAGAAATTACCGAGACAATTTCGGAGATTTCGGAACAGACAAATCTACTGGCATTAAATGCCACCATTGAAGCGGCAAGGGCCGGTGAGGCAGGGAAGGGGTTTGCCGTAGTTGCCAATGAGATCAAGGATCTTGCAAAAAAGACCTCCGATGCCACAGGTGAGATCAAGAAAAAGATCAGTGCTATTCAGAATTCAACGGACACAGCAATAAATAAAATCAGCATAATTACCAAAGTGATTACTGATGTGAATGATATCGTAACATCAATTGCCTCTGCTGTTGAGGAGCAATCTGTAACTACCAAGGATATAGCGATCAACATCAGTCAGTCCTCGGAGAGCATTAAGGAAGTTAATACGAACATGTCCCAAGGCAAAGTTGCCACTGATGGGTTTGTGCAGGGAATTACAGAGATAAAAAATAAGAATTTGGAAATTTCAGATAGCAGCTCCCAGTTGCAACAGGATGCTGATAGGTTAGCGGATTTATCCAAAAAAATTAAACAGTTGGTTAGTACTTTCAGAGTTTAAAATATTTCTTAAAAGGTTTTCTCCCTTCTTTTATAGCCTTCATTTTAAAACATCGTAATATCTGTCAATCTTTATTACCTGTTGGCTTTTCTCATCTTATTCTGCATTATTCACGAGCATTTCACAGAGTACTTTATATATTTCATAAGCAATTCATGATTTGTGCACATCACAGGCCCGACAGAAAAACGACAGGCAAAAAATATCTCCTCTGTCAAGTCAGGCTTTTAATTAAGCTGAAATTGTTCGGAAAATTGGAGGAAATTAAATGTTCAATTGGTTTACCAGTCCGGAAGCATTGATTGCTCTTGGCACTTTAACAGCTCTCGAGATAGTTTTAGGGGTGGATAACATTATTTTCATTTCGATACTTGTTGGCCGTTTACCGAAAAATCAACAAAACTTTGCCAGGTATTTCGGGCTCGGTCTTGCTATGCTATCACGCCTTGCTCTTCTTTTTTCAATTACCTGGGTTATTGGATTGAAAGAACCTTGGTTTTCTCTCGCAGGTCAAGAGATTTCCGGCCGAGACATTATTTTGATTGGTGGAGGAATTTTTCTTCTCGCAAAAGCAACCCATGAAATTCATAATAGTTTAGAAGGAATAGCGGAACACAAACAATCATCTGCTGTAATGAGCCTTGGATCGGTTCTTTTCCAGATTGCGATTTTGGATATAGTATTTTCTTTGGATTCAGTAATAACAGCTGTTGGGTTGGTACAGAATGTTTCTATTATGGTAATTGCAATTGTGATTTCTGTGGTTGTCATGCTATTTGCTGCAAAACCGATAGGTGATTTTGTCGATGACCACCCCACAATTAAAATTCTGGCCCTTTCATTTCTCATTATGGTTGGTGTAACTTTGATAGTTGAGGGTTTTGATGTACATGTTCCAAAAGGGTATATATATTTCTCAATGGCATTTTCAGTCTCTGTTGAAATGCTCAATTTACGTTTACGCAAGAAACAAGTTGAGCCCATACAGTTGCACAAGAAACTAAGTTGAGGTGTCTAGGTCAAAGGGTAATACCTGCAAGGAATTTGGATTCTAGGGGTAATACTTGGACTTGTAACGATTATACTCGTTTGTGTCTCATATATGGCAAGGGACATACAAGAATAGTAACTCATTAAAGAAAAGACTGAGGACCCATGGTGAATAAATGGGGAAAGGCGAATTATGTAGCTATGTCTGTATGATGCAGAATTAAATATTCCAGCCTAGATTTTTGAAAGGAGTTAAGGTGCAATAATTTGACGCCACATTTTCTCATTAATAGCATGCTGAAAGGGGACCGGCAATCAAGACTTGTGAAGATTTTTTTAAACGGTATTTTTTTTAAAATAGGCGAATTATTGTGACAAAAAATATCAAACTCGGTTGCTTCTTCCGGAGTATTAGGATTGAACAAACAGCTGCAGTAAAGCCCTCCCATACTTATGTTTTTAATTCTTCCTATATTTTCTGAGTGAATGACAAAAATAGTATCCTTTGCTTCATAACGCTTATCTTGTCGCCGTTCATCTGGTTTATTTATATTTGTCTTCATGCTATCCATTCCAGATCCGTAAAAAGTTTTTTGATACGTAAAATTATGCAAAAAGCATGCCTAAAAAAACAATTTTTATGTTTACTGTAATCTCAACCTGTTAGGATTGTTGTAGGAAATAAATGTTCTTTACTGCATGGATTAATTAGAATAATTTAAAATAAACCTTTCATTTTTTCAAAATGGTCATTTTAAGCTGTCATAGAGAGAGAAAAAATGTCTTTGAATTATAATATATTTACAACTGAAAAAGTGGTAATTGTTATCGGCAAGGGTACTGTTACCGAGGATGACTTTATTGATCAGGTTACAAAGCAAATCAACGATTCTGACTATAGATTTGAAATGAACACAATATATGATCTAAGAAATTGTCGATATGAAGGCGGTCACGAGAAATTGAAAGATTTAGCAAGGAAAATGGTAGTCAGCGATATAATAAAACAACCATCCAAAACAGCAATAATAGCGGATAGAGATTTAGAATATGGTTTGGCAAGGGTATATAGCGCCTTAGCTGAAGATTCAAAGGTGGATTACGAAGTGTTTCGTAGCTGTAAAGATGCCATGTGCTGGCTGGAGTTGCCAGAAGATTACCTGGAAACAAAATAATAGGATATTTTTCTAATACCTGGAAGGCCTCCGCCTTTTAAATGAAGACGAAATAAAGAGTCAGGCCGGCGGCATGAAAAGCAGGCAGTACCTGAACCTTACAGATTAAAACATTGATACTGATTATTCCATTCAGTTCTTGTCATTATCTCATTTAAATGATTGTAATACTGTCGATAAATATTTGTAAAAGTTGTAAGCAGAAGGAAAAATGAAACAGAAAACCAAATAGGCTGGGACATTCCATCTCCAGGTATATCGATTTAGCTTATGGGCGATAAACCAACATATGAAGAGCTCGAGCATCTTGTTAATGAGCTGCAAAAAAAAGAAAAACAATATCGCTCTGTAATTGAAGACCAAAACGAATTTATTGTCCGTTGGCTGCCGAATGGAGTTCGTACATTCGTAAATAGTAGTTATTGCAAATATTACGGTAAATGTAGAGAAGAGTTGATTGGTTCCAGTTTTTTCCCTCTGATTGATCCGGCAGATCTTAAAAAAGTCCAAGAAAGAATAAACAGACTAACACCGGAGAATCCGATTTTATCGGACGTTCATCGCGTTGTTCTGCCAGATGGGGGCGTAGGTTGGAATCACTGGACTGACCGGGCCATATTTGATGCGGATGGTCAAGTGGTTGAATACCAATCCGTTGGCAGAGATATTACCGAACACAAACAGGCAGAAGAGGCGTTGCATGAAAATAAAGTTATTTTAGATTCATTTCTTGAAAACAGTCCGGTCTATATTTTTTTTAAGGACCATGAAATTCGTTCTTTAATGCTGAGCAAAAATTATGAGCAGTTGCTTAATATGCCCCTTGAAAACATATTAGGCAAAACAATGGATGAGCTTTTCCCTTCTGACATTGCAAAGCGCATGGTCGAAGAAGACAAGCAAGTGCTAAGCGAGAGGAAAAATGTAACTGTGATGGAGGAATTTGGTGGAAGAATTTACGAAACTACCAAATTTCCAATCAGCATAGATGGAAAACCTAATATGCTTGCTGGATTTACCTTGGACATTACCGAACGCAAGCAGGCTGAAGATTCATTACGTAAAGAGCGTGATTTCAGCACAGCCCTGATCCAGACTTCCCCGGCCTTCATCGTCCTCATTGGTATGGATGGTAAGGTAATGATGATGAATAATTCCATGCTTGCTGCTCTCGGATATAAGAGAGAGGAAGTAGTGGGGCGCGACTACCTGCAGACTTTCGTGCCAACGGAGGAACAGCCAGAACTTGGGAAAACTTTTAAGGTAATTCTTGGTGGACTAATTTCGGCTTCGACAACGAATCATATCGTAACTCATGACGGGCAGAAATTATTCACTGAATGGCGCGGAGTTCCTCTGTTTGACGCTTCCAATGAGATTCAATGTTTTTTTGGGATAGGGATCGACATCACTGAACAGAAGCTACTTGAAGAACAGCTAAGGCAAGCTCAAAAAATGGAGGCAATTGGTACTCTAGCTGGGGGGATTGCCCATGATTTTAACAATATTCTTTCCGTTATCTTGGGATATAGCGAACTTATCCTTGAAGGGCTTTCAGATGATAGCCCGATCTTTGAAGATATAAAACTTATTTTAGATTCTGGGAAAAAAGCCTCTGCCCTTACAAATCAACTTTTGGCATTCAGCCGTAAGCAAGTTCTTGAAATGCGAAAAATTGATCTGAACTCTGTTGTTGAGAACATGGCAAAAATGTTTGGAAGGATAATCGGAGAAGATATAGAGCTGGAGCTTAAAACCGACACTCCAACTAAAAAGGTTCTCGCTGATCTTGCTCAGATAGAACAGGTATTAATGAACCTGGTGGTTAATGCGCGTGATGCCATGCCTAAAGGCGGCTGTCTTATAATTGAAACGAAAGATGTCCAATTTGAAACAGAAATTATTAGTCATCATGAAGAAATAAAACCTGGTCGCTATACTGTTGTTGCTATATCAGATTCTGGTGGTGGAATGACTACTGAGATTCAAAAGAAAATATTTGAACCTTTTTTTACCACGAAAGAAAAGAGCAAAGGGACTGGTCTCGGGCTGGCTACGGTATACGGAATAGTAAAACAGCACAATGGTTATATCTATGTTTATAGCGAGCAGGGGGAAGGTACGACGTTTAAGATTTATTTGCCAATTGCGGAAGGAAAACCGGATCAGCTTGGGTCACAGATTCCTAATTCCAAACCGAAAGGCAATGAGACAGTGCTCATAGTAGAGGATGACGAGACCATACGCCAACTGATATTCAAAATACTAAAGCCATTGGGGTATACTGTTTTGGGGGCTTCCAATGGACAGGAAGCATTAGACATCAGTGCTACCTATGAAGGAAATATTGACTTGTTGTTAACCGATGTAATTATGCCGGGGATGAACGGCCGGGTGTTAGCCGACAAATTGAAGGGGGGGCGACCCGCAACAAAAGTTGTTTTCATGTCAGGTCACACAGATAACGTCATTGCCCAACATGGTATTCTAGAATCAGGCGTAACCTTGATACAGAAACCACTATCCTCCCAACTACTAGCCAGCAAATTAAGGACTGTTTTAGATCAATAATGAATCTTGTATAGCTATAGCTCTCTAAGTCCTAAAGTAATCAGTTGCTTTGATCAGGGAGAGACTTCAAATATGAAGGGTAAAATTATATCTTTTTCGTACTGCTGAGATAGCAATATTAAACTGATGGATGTCAGAGTAAAATATTATTTATATTGGATATGAAACTGGGGGGCTACGCATATACTTTGGCATGATGGCCCTAATATACTATTTGATTCAAGATTTTCTTCCAAAAGAAATACCCATTTTCCGCATACGATGCCTTAAGGTGCCCGGATTAATACCCAGAAGTTCAGCAGCCCCCTTATTACCTTCTACTCTACCGTTTGTAATGCTTAACACTCTGCGTATATGGTCAGCGTTTACCTGATCAAGATTGTATGACTCTTTGAATTCTGAGACAAAGGCTGAAGTCACTTCTGATTCTTCTTTTGGGCCAAGTTCGGAAAAGGAAAGCGGACCTTCTCTATGAAGGATTATGCTACGCTCCACCGCATTTTCGAGTTCCCGCACATTGCCTGGCCAATGATGGGCCAAAAGTTGATCATAAGCCTCTGAGACAAGAGAGGGTATCGCAGCCAATTTTAAATCACGGGATTTTTTCTGAATAAAATGATGGACCAGACTTGGTATGTCTCCACTTCTTTTCCTGAGAGGTGGGATCTCAATAGGGAAGACCTGAAGCCTGAAGTAAAGGTCTTCTCTAAATTCTCCATCCCGGATCATGGCATCCAAATCACGGTGGGTTGCCGCAATAACCCTGATGTCAACCTTTATCGGACCTGTACCGCCAACTCGTTCAATTTCCTTATCCTGCAGGACTCTCAATAATCTCACCTGGGCTTCCGGTGGAAGTTCGCCAATCTCATCAAGGAATATTGTGCCACCATTGGCCCTTTCAAATCGACCCCGTTTCTGATCAATGGCTCCGGTAAATGCACCTTTCTCGTGTCCGAAAAGTTCACTGTCCATTAGCGTTTCAGGGATAGCGCCACAATTTACTTTTATAAAAGGTCCATTCCGTCTCGAAGAAGCATTGTGGATTGCTCCGGCAATAATCTCCTTACCAACACCTGTTTCTCCCAGCAACAGGACCGGGCTGGAAAGGGTTGCGACGCGCCGAATCTTTTCCATCACGTCCTTTAAGCCAAAGTCGGCACCGATAATCTCATTACCGGTTATTTTTTGAAGTTCTTCGTGAAGGTATCGGTTGTCATCGGCCAGGAGATCCTTGAGTTCGAGAAGTTCACTGTAACGACGGCTGTTGGACAGGGCGATGAAGAAGGGTTGCTTCAACTGTTTCATAAGCCGGAGGTGTTCATCATTGAATTTATCCCAGCCATTAGCCCAAAGAGTGACAGATCCGATCCATTGATTTTCCACTATCAATCGAACGTTAATTATCGAGGATTTTTCTTTTCCCATGGCAGCGAGAATCGGTTTTGCAATGGGATGTTCTTCTGCCCGGTTATCAACAAAATCATCAAGTTGGCTTACATCTTCCAACATGGCCCTTATTTCCGGGGGATAGGCAGCTTGGAAATTAACGAGGTGCCCGCCGATCTTATCAGCGTGAATATTTAGGGTGACTGTTCCGTTTTTGGAGTCATAGAAGTTAAGGGCTGCCTCCTCTGCCGGTATATAATCCTGCAGGAATAGCAGGCTTTGCCACAGGGCCTTCTCGATATTGAGACTGCCGCAGATCCGCATAGTTGCTTCCCAGAAAAAATCCCTATCATACAGCCTGAGTTCACTGCGGTGTTTGAGAGTGTTGGACAATGCAATTGTGAATGGATCTTTCAGCAATGATATCAAGCGGGCATGATCTGCTGTGAGTTTTTCTGTTCCTGCAGTAATACAAACAAGGTGTCCAACTATCTGTTCCTCAGACTGAAGCGGCAGCACCATCAGAGAAGTACATGGCACCTTGTGAAAGTTCAGCATATCCCTGCTTATTGGATGTTTGTCGGGAGTATCAAAAATATACACCCCATGTAATTTCGTAAACTCTTCATGGTCGCAATTTCTTGCTTCCTCAGAGAGGGGTGTCAAAAAGTCCAGGGCAATGCACTCTGAGGCTGTGGCGGTGGCTATGGTTCGCATTGCACCGTGGTTTTCGTCAAAACATTGTAAATATACTCTGTCCAGTGGAATCGATTGTTGAAGAAACTGGAAGCAGGAACCCAAAGCTTTTTCAATTTCAAGACTGCCGCAAATGCGTAAAGTGGCCTCACGAAAAAAGTCATTGTCATTAATAGTCATTTCAGAACTCCTCCATACAAGATATCTATCATATATGTCAGCGTAACATGTATCTGTGAAATATGACAGTATGTTCCGTCGTATTTCACAGAATTTGAATCGGCAAATATTCCATACTTAGTAGTATTATTATGTAACTATTTAAAATTATATGTAAATAATTTTTTACGAGCTTTTTGGCATGCAAGTTGCCATACAAGGGTCAAAAAACTGTGGAAAGCAGATATTACCCTGAATGGAGACATATTATGAGATGGATGGAATTTATCAAAGTACAGACGGCAGGATCAAGTGTTGCCGCAAAACTTCAGAACTTTATTACTGAGTGTGAGAAATGCAAAGGCCTGCTCGAAGCTAGAATGTTTAACCATGTATTGGTTGATGATTGTTCACTGTATCTGCTCTGGAATACGGACCGGCCCGAACCGCAGGGTAGCAACATTGGTCTGCATCTCTGCAATATCTTGAAAAAATACGGATTGGTTGACCATACGGTGTGGGTGGAAAAGGAAGGAATAGAGGAGAAAGCATCATGAAGGGAAACAAGAAATCACAAACAGAGCTAAAAAAACGAATTACAAGAAAATTGCTGAATTTATTGCCGGTAGTTTTCATTATTGCCCTTATCGTCACAATCGTTGGATTGTCAGGAACGATCAAGGCTGAAAAGGAGCGAATGACGGCAGAAAAAAAAGAGGCAATTTCCACAGAGCGTCCTGCAGCCAATGTTGTCCTGCTCGATGTGGAACCCTCCACTATTCATGACCAGATCAACCTTCCGGGCATTATAGAGCCGTGGACAAAATTGAGTGTGCTTGCCAGGATTCACTCCACCGTTATCGAAGTGAAAGTACGCGAGGGAGACAAAGTATCAAAGGGACAAGTGATCGCCCGCCTTGATCCAGCTGATTTCCAAATTGCTTTAGACAGTGCAAGAGCCACCTACGAGCTGGCCGCTGCCGATCAGAAACGTCTAGAAACCCTATATAAAAAAGGAATTATCCCCCGGGCTGAGATGGAAAAACTGGAAGCCCAGGTAAAAACCGGTAAGGCTGCATTGGAGAATGCTGAGCTTATGCTTTCTCGCTGTGAGATTATCGCGCCGCTTTCTGGGGTTATTCGTCGCTTGGATGCAAAGGTTGGTCTTTTACTGAGTGTTTCCGATCAGGTTGCAGAAATTCTGCAGATTGACAAGGTGAAAGCTGTTGTCGGTATACCGGAGTCGGATGTGGCGCTGGTAAGGAATATTAAGGATGTAGCACTGACTATCCAGGCCCTGGATAATAAAGAAATAGTCGGCCGCTCTCATTTTCTGGCAAGTTCCCCGGATAACGGTGCCAGGCTCTACAGGTTGGAATTGGCCATTGATAATAAAGATAATTTGATTCTGCCGGGCATGTTTTTCAGAGCGCAACTCATTAAAGAAGTCTTCAAAGACGCAGTTGTTGTGCCTCTTTATACGGTCATCAAACGGGAGGAACGCCAATTCGTATATGTTGAGGAAAATGGTGTGGCCCGACGAATACCAGTGGAACTGGGCATAATTGAAGACTGGCGGGTGCAAGTTACCAAAGGGCTCACCGCTGGCAGCCGCGTGGTAGTTGAAGGTCATAGGGATATTGACCAGGGTCACAAATTGAAAATCGTCCGGGTGATAAGCGATCCCATGGAGGCATTGCTATGATAATCTCAGATACTGCTGTTAAAAATTCTGTCACCGTGATGGTACTTTCTGTGATCATCATCGTCTTCGGTGTCTATAGCTATCTGGTATTGCCCAGGGAAAATGAGCCGGATATAACTATCCCTTATGTATTTGTATCCACAAGCTATAAAGGTGTTTCTCCAACTGATATCGAGACCGCGGTTACTATAGAGATTGAGAAAAAACTAAAAGGCCTTGACGGTGTGAAAAAGATCCAGTCAGTCAGTTCCGAAGGGCTTTCTTCAATAAATATTGAGTTTGTCACTGGAACGGATATTGATAAGGCCCTCCAGGATGTAAAAGACAAAGTGGATGAGGCTAAGGGTGAGCTGCCTGCTGATCTGGAAAATGATCCGGCTGTCTTTGAGGTGAATCTGTCTGAAATGCCAATTGCGGTATACTCACTGTCCGGTACCTGTGGTCTGCCTTGTTTAAAGGATATCGCTGATGATTTAAAGGATGATATCGAGGCAATTTCAGGTGTTCTTGAGGTAGAGGTTACCGGCGGGCTTGAGCGTGAGATCCGCGTAGAAGTCATCCCTGATAAGCTGGCCTATTATGGATTGTCTATTGCCACCTTTCAAGAAAAATTATTCAGCGAAAACCAAAACACCTCAGGTGGTGCAATCCGGATGGGTGACGGCAGGTTCCAGCTGCAGGTACCCGGTGAGTTTAAGAGCCCGGCTGAAATCTACGGTCTGGTAATGGGTACCCATAATGGCCAGCCGATTTATCTCAAGGACCTGGCAACGGTAATCGACGGCTTTAAGGAAGAAGCAAGCCGTTCAAGGCTCGACGGCCGATCCGCGGTCAGTATTGCGGTAAAAAAACGTTCAGGGGAGAACATTGTTTCGATCAGCAAACAAGTTGATGAGTTGATCGAGAAGGCAAATCCAGCCTGGCCCGATAACACCGAGATAGTCAAGGTAATGGATAAGGCCAGTGATATAGAAGGGATGGTGGCTGACCTGGAAAACAATATCCTCACCGGTCTGCTTCTGGTAGTTGTTGTCATCTTTTTTGCCATGGGTCTTCGCAACGCTATTCTAGTCAGTATGGCGATACCATTTTCCATGCTGCTTTCATTTACGGTTCTCAGTATCATGGGCATCACTCTCAACGTGGTGGTCCTCTTCGGCCTTACCCTGGCTCTGGGCATGCTGGTGGATAATGCAATTGTAATTATAGAAAATATCTACCGCTACATGGAACAGGGCGCTCCTCGACTTGAGGCGGCCATGCGGGCCACTTCAGAGGTGGCATACCCAATAATCGGCTCCACCCTGACCACCCTGGCTGCTTTTTCACCCATGCTGTTCTGGCCGGGGTTGATGGGTGAATTCATGGGGTACCTGCCGCTGACCCTGATCGTTACGCTGACATCAAGTCTCTTTGTGGCCATGGTGATCAATCCAGCCTTGGCCTCGATGTTCATGAAAAGCAAAGTCTCCGGGCAACGGAATGAATTAACCATTGATGAAATTGCCACTGCCGGTGAAAATCCTGTAGCGATCAGGGGGCGGATGTTGGAAGGATATGCCCGTGTTCTTCGGTTTGCAGTCAAAAGGCCGGTTACAATATTCATGATTGCCTTTGCTTTTCTGATTCTGTTGTTTCAGGGTTGGATGCTGGCTGTAGGGTTGGAAAAACCGATTGAGTTCTTCCCTGATATCCAGCCCAAGTCGATGTACGTGAATGTGGAACCGCCGGAAGGAGCAGACCTGGAATATACTGACCGGCTGGTAAAAAGGGTAGAGGTGGCGATTGCCGGAACTTTGAGGGACGGACAGGAAGGTCTTGGAAATATTTCGGAAGATATGTATGAAGAGGCCTTCTTACCCAAAGTACATTGGAAAGCCGAGGGCAGCAGTTTCAATGGGCCCAGTGACCTCGGCAATATCAAGAATATATTTACCAAGGCGGTGACCATCGCCGGCGGCACTTCCATGTTCGGCAGCAACACTCCGAATAATATCGGTATCCGATTTCTTGATCTTGATCATGTTTGAAAGCAACACGCCAAATAATATCGGTATCCGATTTCTTGATCTTGATGACCAGACACGTTCTGCCAACGAAACCATTGAGGATATTCGACAACGGGTTGCCGATATCCCGGGCGCCAAGATAACCATTGCTGCGGCAGAAGAAGGGCCAGCAACCGGCTCGCCGATCAATATCGAAATCGCCGGCGATGAACTGGTAATGCTTGGCAGATTGTCCAAACAGATCAGGGAAATTATAGCAAAAATACCGCATGTTGTGGATGTGCGCGATGATTACAGTGAAGGAACCCCCTCCATCCAGGTCGTTATCGACCGGCAGAAGGCAGCCCTGTTCGGTCTTACTACCGACATGATCGGTTTTGCCCTGAAAACCGCCTATAACGGCCTGGATGTTTCCACCTTTCGCGAGAGTAACAAGGATTACGATATTACCGTGCAGTTGCCAGAGGAAGATCGGCGTTTGACCGATGTTCTGCATGAATTAATGATCCCTGTACCATCCGGCGAAATGGTACCCCTTTCCACCCTGGCGGATATAGAATACACTGGCGCCAACGGTGATATTGTCAGGGTCGATAATAAGCGGGTAGTGACAGTCAAAGCAAATGTTGATGAGACAAGGATACCCGGCCCTGTGGCCCGAGCCCAGGCTGAGGAATTGCTAAAGG
The DNA here is from genome assembly GCA_947258675.1 of uncultured Desulfobulbaceae bacterium. The sequence continues at coordinate 14,496 of CAMYJP010000023.1, forward strand.
AATTTCCTATGCCTCCTGGTTATGATGTAAAATTTACCGGTGAATTGGAGATGCAGAAGGAATCAGAGGATTTTTTGTCCAAGGCCTTTGTCATTGCATTGTTTCTGATTTTTTTCGTTTTGGTAAGCCAGTTTAATTCCATCACGTTGCCAATTATCATCATGACGACGGTAATCCTTTCCTTGGGCGGCGCTTTCTTAGGGTTGGCAGTATTCAGACAGCCTTTTGGCATCATTATGACTAGTGTCGGTGTTATTTCACTTGCAGGTGTGGTGGTGAATAATGCCATTGTGCTGATCGATTATATCAACAAGCTACGGGAACGGGGCATGGAAGTCCGCCAAGCTGTGATTGCCGCCGGCGCCACCCGGCTGCGTCCGGTCATATTAACTGCTATCACCACGATCCTGGGCCTCCTGCCCATGGTGACCGGCATATCGTTTGATTTCCATCATTTTGCTATCTCCTGGGTAAGCGAATCAAGCCAATGGTGGCAATCAATGGCGGTTGTGGTGATCTTTGGCCTCATGGTGGCCACTTTTCTGACCCTGGTGGTTGTACCGACCCTGTATTCATTCTTTGAAGACCTTTCGGCAACCAGGAAAAGAGTAATCGACCGTCTGCGTCAATTCGTTGTTGGCGTGAGTGGAGGTCTTGCAAATGAAGGTAAGTAATCAATACGGGAGGAATAAATGCAATCTAATTTGAAACACAAAATGTTCATGGGAATTGGGAGTTTTATGGTCCCGATACCTCAAGCGATATCTGGAAAAGGGCTGAAAAGAGGCGTATTAGGCGCCAAAGCAAAGGCAGATATTTTATCGACAGAAGAACGTAGGGTTCATCATTTCATTGTCAAGAAAATAGCGGTTGCCAAAAAACCGATAACAGCTGAGTCTGTTTCTGAAGAGCTTGATGTACAGGCGAAAAGGGTTGAGAAAATTATTGACAAACTTGAGGCAATGAAAACGTTTCTTTATCGAAGCGATGGAAAAGGAGTAAATTGGGCCTACCCCCTTTCGCTTGAAAATACAGATCACAGAATGACCGTTAGCACTGGTGAACAGTTTTTCGCAGCCTGAGCAGTAGACGCTTTTGCGACTCCCTTCGTGTATGGGAGATTACGAAACCAGAAATTGAATTTTTCAGTCAATTCAAGATGTGCTAACACCGGCAGACAAATACAAATCGAACTCGATAGTGACTTGAATATTACCAGCGTTACTGAAGGCTCCCACCCCATATACTGCCTGGCCTTAATGAATACTGACCGGATGAAAGAACCAAGTATTGTCGATATCTTTTGACGAAAGTCACTTTTCTTCTGGTCAGAAGAGGATGCAAGAAAATTTCAAAAGAGAACGCGTCAACTGAAATTCTATATGAACGTTACTCCAGTGTCTCTCGGAAGTATCAAAAAAATCCAGTCAGCGATTTTTGGTTTTGATATAGAATAAATAAGGATGCCGGTGCAGATAGTATTCTAGAAAAGCCCTTTTCAACTGAACAATTGTTGAACATTATCAAAGTTCCACTTCAATAATAAAGCGGCAGGAAGATTCACTAGTGACTATCTCTCTGAAAGATTTGATCAACTGCTAACCATGGCACAGGTTGTTTTTCTTTTGACGATCAATTGATATTCCTTTTCAGAAATTGAAGTGTTTCTGTTTTTTAGCATGAATACAATACAATCCTGGCAGATGTTAAATGCACTTCTATAATCATCAA
>CAMYJP010000024.1 GCA_947258675.1 uncultured Desulfobulbaceae bacterium
TATTTGGCGTCGGAGCGTAAATTTCGGTGAGCTAACTCCTGAACACCAAGCCCAGCTTGAACACTTCATATTGAACTACACGACTGGAGAAGTGTAATTCCCAACCGTTATTTTAATTTAAAAGTTTGAAAGGACTACCTACTCAGGTGAGTCTTTTTTTTTCTGAGGGGGGAAGGGACACAAAAAAAATCATAAAAAAAAGGAGTCAACCTAAACAGGCTTAACCCCTTTATTTTACTGGTGCCCGGGACGAGAATCGAACTCGTACAGGGACAAGCCCCGAGGGATTTTAAGTCCCTTGCGTCTACCAGTTCCGCCACCCAGGCATATTGCAAAATTTTGAATACCAAGAATGTATTCTATCATTTCAGAAAATGCAATTTCAGATTTATTTTACCGCCATCGAATAGTCTGAAACGCCTGTCGTTTGAATATTCCACTCTATCTGTCCAGTCAAAACTTCCTGCTGAAAAGCCAAGGCTTTTTTCTTGACAAGCATTTATATCTTTTGTAGACAACTCACTATACTCATTGACAAAACAGTTTTTCAGTGGGTTTTCTTTTCAACCAGCGGCCCAGGCCGCTACAATGTGGTACGTGCTACCGTTATTTTTTGGGGAGGGTAATTCATCATGGCAGATCGTGAAATTGGTACAGTTAAATGGTTTAACAGCAGTAAAGGCTACGGCTTTATAGAGCGGGAACAGGGGGACGATGTGTTTGTCCATTTTTCCTCGATCCGCGATGAAGGAGGTTTTCGTTCTCTAGACGAAGGCCAACGAGTTGAGTTTACTGTTACGCAAGGACAAAAAGGGCCTCAAGCAGACGATGTAATTATTGCAGATTAGTTGATCACGGAGATATCCGTTCTAATAAAAAATCCCTCTCATACTCCGGAGAGGGATTTTTTTCTATCGCGCCCTGAGAACATTAATCGGCAGTTAAATCTCTTAATTTATCAGAAATTGCCTCAAAAAATACACTGAATTTAGCGCCTCGGCCAGGCATACTTTCCACGTCAATCCATCCTTGATGCTGTTTTAAAATCCCATAAATACCTGATAGACCCAGACCCGTGCCCTTTCCAACATCTTTGGTAGTAAAAAACGGATCAAAAATAGATTTCATCACTTGTTCATCCATACCGTAACCAGTATCTGCCACAGACAGGCAAACAAAATCTCCCAGCCTTGCAGAAGGGACAGTTTCACAGTACTTTTTACCAATCGTGACTTTACGAGTTTGGATGATCAACTTGCCCCCTTCCGGCATGGCATCACGGGCGTTGACAACCAAACTCATGAGAACCTGCTCAAGACTCCCTTCATCCGAAAGTATGGGCCAGATATTTTTTTCCAGATCAGTATGCAGTTCAATATTATTGCCAACAAAACGATCCAGCATTTCAAACATTGAACTGACGACTGAATTAATATCAACAGGCTTAAACTCCAACGTATGCTGACGGCTGAAAAAAAGGAGTTGCCTTATAATTTCCGCTGCCCTGTTGCACGCTCTATTAATGGCTAACAAATTGCCGTATCTAGGGTCTTTTTCTTCAGTAGTCCGCATTGTCAATTCGTTGTACCCGGAAATTGCGGTCAAAAGATTATTGAAATCATGGGCAACTCCTCCTGCCAAAGTTCCAACCGCCTCTATTTTCTGAGCCAGGATCAATTGATCCTGCATTTTCATTTTTTCAAGATCAATCTTTTTCCGCTCAGTGATATCCCTGAAAATACACCAACAAGAAATGGGGCTTTCTTCTGCGGACTTGGTATGAAAGGTTGCTTCAATAATAACCTTGCTTTGGTTTTTGGCCAGAAGTTCAAACTCAACTACCGAATCAATATTTTTTCCCTCAAAGACCTGGTCAAATAGCTTTTTTGCCTCTGCCCGATTATCTGGGTGAAAAATATCATAAGTTGTAAGCCTAGTTAAATCATCATGGTCATATTTGAGAATTTCATGCCATGCTCTGTTAGTATAAATAAATCGACCATCGGCCATCACATTCTGAATTATATCGCTGGAATTTTCAAAAAGATCACGATAATTTTCTTCGCTTTCTTTCAAGGCCTCTTCTGCCCGTTTACGCTTGGTAATATCACGAACAACTTCAATACCGGCAATAATATTGCCTTCTTTGTCCCTCACTGGAGAAGCGGTAATCTCAAGCTGCAGTTTTTTTTCGCCTAAAACCAGACTTCTTTCAAGGGTATGAATTTTTCCATCATTAAACGACAACGTAACCGGACACCCTTCGCAGATATTTTTACTATTGTTATAGGCCTCAAAACAAAACTCACCGACATGATCACCCATTAAATCTTTACTAACCTGGTTTTGAAAAGTGATTCTGAATTCTCTATCCAGAATTTCTAGTCCGTCGCCAATGCCGGCAATAATCGCGGCAAATTCCGCCCGCTGCGTTTCGTTTTCCCTTATGATTGACTGTAAATTGGTTTCAATATTTTTCCTCGCAATCCCTAAAGCTATTGTTCGGGCAAGCACATTAGAATCAATCTGATTTTTAATAAAAATATCTTGTACACCGCGCGATAACATCTGCATGTCGAGTTGAAAATCATCACAATCAGTAAAAATAAAGATGGCAATATTCGGATCCACTGCCTGAATTGTCTTTAAATAGTCATAAGCCTGGTTTTGCTGTTGCGATACATCAAGAATCACTGCACCAAACGATTTCTCAGAAAAAATCTTCAAACAGTTCTCTGGATTATCTGTGCTCCGGATAGCAAAAGAATATGTCTCCAAATCCGTCAGCATGCTTTGAATCATGCCTACATTTTCACCATTCTCTCCTATCATCAACAAATTGATATGCTTGCTATTCATCACATATTTTTAGAGTTATAGTGTTGTCTTGGAGTTACAGATATACGATGAAACTTATCCACTTTAAGGCCAAGCCATAAGCATATAACCTTTCAAAAAGACTTGTAAAAAAAGGCATCTTATGATTATTTACCCTTTGAGTCAAGAGCAAACAAGCAATCTAATAGCAGTAAAATTCTAAGGGATCATCGTTGCGTAACAGTTTTACTAAATTTGATAAATCAGATGATCATATAGTATCATTCAAATAAACATGTCCATGTTGTGTAACTGAATAATCTAATAATATATGACATTACATTAGTTTTTCGAGCATCTTCTTCTCCTCGCTCTCCGTCACTTATGAAAAAAATCTTTATTGCCATAGGTAACCTGATCGCGGTTCTGATATTTGGAACTATCGGGTACATGGTAATTGAAAAAAGTTCTCTGCTGGATGGACTCTATATGACTGCTATTACCATAACCACAGTGGGGTATGGGGAAATAATACCGTTAAGCCCGGCTGGAAGATATTTCACAATTCTTCTTATCATGCTTGGAGCTGGTTTTGTTCTGTATCTTTTTGGAAAAGTAACAGAAGCGATGGTGGAGGGCGGTCTGCATTCATATCTTGGGAGAAAAACAATGGACAAAAAACTGGCAGGATTAAAGGATCATTACATAGTTTGTGGTTACGGTAGAATCGGCAAGGTGATCTGCCAGATTCTGTTTGAAAACAGACGTCCCTTTGTAATAATTGAAAACGATCCTGAAGAAGCCAGATTAATAAAAGAAATGGGATATCTTGTTTTAGAGGGGAATGCTGCCAGCGATAGCAGTCTTGAAAAAGCCAATATCCATAAGGCAAAGGGGCTGATTGCCGTTGTCTCCTCCGACGCCGACAACGTATATATCATCTTATCGGCTAAAGGTCTGAAGCCCGACCTTTTTATTCTTGCTCGATCAAGCGGTATTGAAGGATCCGAAACCAAACTGCTACGCGCTGGAGCGAACAAGGTAATTTCCCCATATTACATTGGAGCCTGCCGAATGGCCCAGTCGATCCTGAGACCGACTGTAATAGATTTTATAGATCTTGCGGTCGATGCTGGAGAATTGGGACTCAGGCTTGAGGAACTCTCGGTCTCTGAACATGCCAAATATGTTAATAAATCTATCCTGGAGTCGGATATCAGGAAGGAGCATGATCTTATTGTTGTTGCCATCAAACGTGACCATGGTGAAATGCTGTTTAATCCAAATCCGAACACCATGATTCTGGCGGGGGACACCCTAGTTGTGCTGGGCGAACATGACAGTATCAAATTATTAGCTGAGAAAATATAACTGATTCCTATCAGGAAACTCTTTTTATTCCGAAATTGGAATTGGTTTTCCAATTCGGATACGAGCAAACGTGGACAAATTAAAGAAAATCAAAAAATTGCCCTAATAAATTTCCGATGGCTACTCGCGATAGTGCCATCATACATATAGACCGGTGATTATTTTGATTGACGCAAATTTGCTCAGGTAGACTGGTTTACGAGATTGAGAGCCGTTTCGGATGGAATCCAACTGTAAATATCCTATGAAACACTGGCTTAGCCTCCTCCGAAAGAGTATCACCCATCCCAACGAGCTTGTTCCAAAGTTCAATATAGATGTCGCTAAACTTGAAAAAGTAACCGACCTCTATCCCATGCGGATTAATCCTTATTACTTAGCCCTAATAAAGAGCACGGGTGATCCACTATGGCTTCAGGCTGTTCCGGATAAAAAAGAGCTATCTGACTCAATTTGCCAGGAAGATCCTCTCAATGAGGAAAATTTGAGCCCGGTTCCCAGTATCGTCCATAAATATAAAGACCGTGCCCTTTTCCTGGTGACTTCCCAATGCGCAATGTATTGTCGCTTCTGCACCCGAAAGCGTAAAGTTGGGACAAAGCGGATGGCCATTACCAATGATACGATTCAAGCCGGCCTCGATTACCTAAGGGAAACTCCTGCAATTCGAGATGTTTTGATATCAGGCGGAGACCCCCTGTTGCTTGATGATGATACATTGGAATGGATTCTGGAATCAGTTCGAAAAATTTCCACTATCGAGATAATCAGAATAGGCAGCCGAGTGCCGTGCACGCTCCCCATGCGCATAACTATCCGGCTGACCAACATGCTGAAAAAATATCATCCATTATATATAAATACCCACTTCAATCACCCGACGGAAATCACACCGCAAGCTGCCTTGGCCTGCAACCGGCTGGCAAATGCCGGGATTCCACTTGGCTGTCAGACAGTATTGTTGCGGGGAGTAAATGACCAAGCAATAATAATGAAGGAGCTGATGCATAAGTTATTGCAGATACGGGTAAAGCCATATTACCTCTTTCAAACCGATATGACGATCGGTACCAACCACTTCAGAACTTCAATAGAGAAGGGGCAGGAGATCATGAAATCGTTGATCGGTCACACCTCAGGTCTGGCCGTACCAACATATGCTTTAGATGCTCCCGGTGGAGGTGGTAAAATACCATTGACCCCAAATTATATTCAACAGACAGGGGATAAATTAATTTTTAATAATTATTGCGGCGCCACATACAGTTATGGCAATATTGCTTTATAAACGGACGGTTATCTCAGGCAACATAAGGTAAATATAATGGAAAAAAAATTACTCACAACTGTTGATGGTTCGGTATACAGCTCAAACACCATCCATTATCTGGCCCAGCTTTTTCAAAACGCTGATGACGTCAATATTCACCTTTATAGTGCAATTCCAAGCGGCCCTCTGCCGGCTGGCCATGAGTTATTGGCTGAACAGGATCTCCTGAATGTAATCACGCCTGAAACAAAAAAGAAGCACAAGAATACTTCGTATTTCTCAGATAAAGCACGTGATCAGCTTATCAGAAAAGGCGTAAAACCAAACAAAATCACCTCAGCTGTTCACCTATCGCGCACAAGTGTTGCTGAGGATATTGTTCGGGAAGCCAGAAAAGGGTTATATGATACACTGGTTATAGGACGGCGAGGGCTTGGCAAGCTTGAACAGCTTTTTATGGGTAGCGTGTCGAGCACGGTGTTGGAAAAATGCCACGACATACCTATATGGATAATCGATGGCCAGGTTAATTCCAGAAAATTTCTAGTGCCGGTTGATGGAACTCCATATACCTTAAGAGCTGTAGATCATCTCTGCTTCATGCTCAAAAATCTTCCTGATATTGAAATTACCCTTTTCCATTCCAATGCAATATTCACTCACAAACCAACCATTGAAATGCATCATTTCCATAACAACTGGGATCAGGCCTGGTGTCAGGAACACCTCTCACGCCCGGACAGTCATTTTCATGGTCCGGAACAACTTCTGATAGAAAATGGATTTTCTCCACGCAATATACATCGCCTTGAAACACAACTTGGCATGTATCCCAGCCGCCAAATAGTCCGGCAGGCAATGCTGGATAATTTTGGTACAATTGTAATGGGGCGCCGTCCTGGAGAAGCAAAGAAAGATATCCTGGGAAGCGTTTCAGGTCGCGTGGTTGCGATGGCGATCAACACTGCTATCTGGATCGTAGGATAATTACCCACTTTAAAAAATAAACATCCCTGTTGTACCGATATGCTCACGGAATCAGGCCAACTTGTTTCTTAACAAACCAATTTATAGTATCGTATATTGACCGTCTCGCAAAAAGCCTCAGAACATTTCATGGCAACAATTCATTTACCATGTCCGCCATCAAGCCATATCAATTAATTTTCCGCATCACAATCGTTCTCCTTTGGATAATCCTGTTCATTTACCTGCTTCAAAGGGATTACTTGATAGAGCACCTTGAAATACAAGAAAAGCAAATAGTCCAAAAGGGAAAAGAGCTGACCTTCCTTGGTATTTACTTTAAAGACGAACGAATAGGTTATGTAAAAAACAGACTTATCCAGTCCGCAGAAAATGAATTCAAGCTAGTCCAAAATGCTTTCCTCATCCTGAACATCCTTAATGAAAGCCATCCTGTAAATATGGAGCTTGAGGCAAATCTTACAGATACGTTCATACTAAAAAATTTTACATTCCTACTTTCATCTCCTTTTAATAAAATGAACGCTAAAGGCACTGTTACCGAAAATGAAGTGGCTTTCACTTTTACTACTGGTAAAGAAACAATCAGGGATAGAGTTCGGCTTACAACGCCACCTTTCCTGTCAACAAATCAGCGTGGATATCTGTTGACCAAGAACCTTAAAAAAGGCGACAAGCGAAAAGTGCCTTATTTTGACCCTATATCACTTACCGGTAAGGATACTATTATCGAATATAAAGGAATCGAAAAAGTGTATATCCACGGCCGTATTTACACTCTGCACCGTTTCACGGAATCTTTTTCAGAGATACGAATTAACACTTGGCTGGATAATCAGGGTAAGGTTGTAAAAGAAGAGTCCCCTGCCGGGTTCGTTTTCATTTCAGAACCTGAATTCAAAGCCACTAATATCGTCAAAAAGGGAAAGGAGATATTAAGCTCCGTTTCTGTTCCGCTCCAAGGAGACATGCCGGACCCAACAGATTTGACAAAACTTAGGTTTCGTTTAGCCCTTCCAGAAGAAGCTAAATTTAGCCTCAACAGAGACCGCCAGACATATGAAGATAATATTTTAACCGTATACTTGGAGAAAATACCGAATGATAACAGTGTGGTCTGCAGTAATAAGCAAGAAGAACTTGCTTCTACACCATACGTCCAGGCTTACACCAAGCCGATAGCTGATCTTAATTTGACTCTTTTAAAAGAAAAAACATCACCCAAAGCAAAAGTCCTCATTATTGCCGATTGGGTTTACGAAAACCTGGAAAAAAGGCCCGTGCTTGGTATTCCGGATGCTCTCACAACCCTGCACAACAGAAGAGGAGATTGCAACGAACATGCATCGCTGTTTGCAGCTTTGGCTCGTAATGCCGGCATTCCGACCAGAATTGCCGCCGGTGTCACTTTTCACCAAGGCGCCTTTTTCTATCATGCCTGGAATGAAGTCTGTTTAAATGACTCTTGGATCAGCCTTGACACTACAAAAAATCAGATGCCTGCCGATATTACTCATATAAAATTTGTAGAAGGAGAACCTGATGAAATGCTTAAAATCGGTGCATTGTTAGGAAAACTGCAGATTAAAGTACTTGATAACGATACAGAATGATTAGGATCAGTAACGTAACAAAAACCTTTAGCAATTATAAGGCAGTAAACGATATCACCTTGGACGTAAAACCTGGGGAAATATTCGGGTTTCTAGGGCCCAACGGCGCCGGTAAGACCACAACCATTAAAATGCTTGCCGGTTTGCTGAAACCTGATACCGGCAGAATCTCGATCGGTCGCTATAATATGACAACTCAGCCACTGCAGTGTAAAAATATATCCGGCTATATCCCTGATCGCCCATACTTGTATGAAAAACTCACCGGCATAGAATTTCTGCAATTCATCGCCAGTTTGTACCAGATATCAAAAGAACAATTTATTCAGAATTCTTCCAGGTTCCTCAAGCTATTCGACTTAACAGAATGGCGCCACAATCTGATTGAAAGCTATTCCCATGGTATGCGCCAGAAACTCATAATCAGTTCTGTTTTTACATTGGAACCGCCCTTGATAATTGTAGATGAACCAATGGTAGGGCTTGATCCAAAAAGCGCACGCATTGTCAAGGAACTCTTTAAGGGCCACTCGCGCAATGGAGGCACAATCTTTCTTTCCACACATTCCCTTGAAATAGCGGAAGAACTGTGTGACAGGTTAGCAATTATCATCCAGGGGAGCATCAAATCAATTGGTACTTTGGCAATGCTGAAAGATGAATCCAGGCTGAATGACTCAGGCCTTGAAGACATATTCCTGGAGTTAACAGGAGCACATGAGCTTACAGGAATAATTGCAGCTCTCAGACAAGACAAATGAATAGCCCTGCAGCAGATAATACTTCTCAAGGCCATATAAACTCAAACTTTGAGCTGCGAAAATCCCTCCTTTATTTTTTCTTTCGATTAACCAAAAATCGTTTTTTCCCTCCAGGCGAAAAACCATATAAAGCACTTTTCACCCTCCTCTTCAGCTTAATTATCTGCATAGTCCTTTATCTAGTGTCTCTGAAAGTTATTACCTATTTCCACAACCAGAATGAATTAGGTATAATCCTCAGTCTGAAAATATTCCAAATGTCCTGGATTCTCCTGTTTGCCATGCTGCTCTTTTCCTGCATGGTATCATCAGTATCAACACTCTTTCTTTCCCAGGATAATGAGATTATTTTTGCCGCCCCGGTACCACTGCCCGATATTTTTTTCATCCGCTACCTGACCACATCCATCTATACGTCCTGGATGATGGTTGTTTTCTCTCTACCAGTGTATATGGCCTATGGGCAAGTTTTCCAGACCGATTTTTTTTATTGGCCTCTTATGGGACTTGCAGTCCTTTCTACTGCGGCCACAGCTAACTGCCTGGGATTGTTGATAACCATCCCCCTGGTCAATTTTTTCCCTGCTCGGCGGACAAAAGATATCATTGTTTACCTCTTCCTGTGCTTCGGACTCTTTATCTATGTGATGTTTCGCTTGATTCGCCCTGAAGATATGATCAACCCCGATCAGTTTTCCTATTTTATCGATTATTTATCCAGCATATCCAAACCGGCTGGCCCTTATGTTCCCGCAGCCTGGGCAGCCAACCTTCTTTCACTATATCTCCTTGACCAAGAGGTCGACCGACTCCTGTTAAGTCTGCTCATCATAACTCCGCCCGCTCTTTTTATCATCGGAGAATGGTTTATGCATCGCTGGTACTTTCAGGGTTATTCTAAAGCGCAGGAATCATTTGGCGGCCACAGACATTTCAGCAAAGAATCAAGCTATCATTTAGAGTCATGGTATTGGGCTATTACTAAAGAGGCAAAAACCTTTCTGCGCGACTCAGCAGAATGGTCTCAATTATTCATGGTTGGTGCCCTGGTAATTGTATATTTATATAATTTTAAATTATTACCGGTGGAAAGGTCACCTTTTGAGGAAGAATATGTTACTAATGTCATTTCTTTTTTAAATATTGGATTGGCCGGATTTATTATTACATCCTTATCAGCTCGTTTTGTCTTTCCATCAATAGGAGCTGAAGGCGGAGCCTTCTATATTATTCAGAGCTCACCTCTGTCAATTCGACGCTTTTTGGTAAACAAATACCTTTTCTATGTAATTCCATTTACCATCCTCTCAATGGTACTCGTTATCATCTCCGACCATCTCCTAAATATTGAGGGCCCTATGTGGTGGATATCAGTTATAGTCATTGCAATAATCACCTGGACTGTCGTTGCCTTGGCAGTGAGTTTTGGTGCTATCTATGCCGACTTTAAAGCGGAGAACCGTGCTGCGTCGCTGGCAAGCATCGGTGCTGTACTTTTTCTATTTACTGCTATGGCTTTCGAGATGTTTATTATAATTGCCGGAGGAATACCTGCTTATCGCCTGACAAAGGCAGCCATCCTGGATGCAACACCACTGACAATTGATATTACAATTCTTATTGTGTGGTTGTCTTTTTCCATTTTACTGGCAATTTTTCTAGTGATATTTTTTTTCAAGAAAGGAATCCATAGACTGGAAAATGCTCCATGATGGAACTGAGGGTACGGACTCCTTTAATAAGTCAGGTTCATTGTAGGCTGTTACTCACCACGTTAACCAGGAAAGATAAAGAATGTAATGATCCTTCATTGTTTCCGGAATCATTCCTATCTACATTTATTTCCTGTCTGCCAAAAAAAATAATTTGGAATGTTATTCTTGTATATAACCCACTCCAGAGCATACAGGGCACTCCTCATCCTGATTGCACTGACAATCATCCCACTCACCGTTGATTTCCGTGCCTCGCCACTCCATATTACATTCGCAAACTCCAGGAACTGTTTTTTTCCCTTTGCATTCCGGACAGATTTTCTTGTTTTCTTCAGCCATAGTAAATGCTCCAACAGATATTCATTAAAATAGTTTATTCTCAAACTCTTTTTTAAAAAGATAAAGACTGCAGGTAAATAGTCAAGTGTAATAATATTCAGATCAGCTACGATAATCAGCATTAATCTTCACATAATCTAGTGAAAAATCGCAGGTGTATATATCGCAAACACCATTTCCTTCCTTAAGATCAATTTTAACGACAAAACTTTCCTGCTGTAAAATAGTAGAAGCTGATTTTTCAACATCAGGCCCCAAGCCAAGACCATTTTGCACCATCATGATGTCATTAAACAATATATCAACTTTTTCAGGGACAAAAACCGCTTCCGATCTTCCCACGGCTGCTATAATTCTTCCCCAGTTGGCATCTTCACCGAAAAATGCGGTTTTTACCAGATTTGAATTGGCAATTGTACGGGCCGCATGTTCAGCCTCTAAATTATTACGAGCCCCACAAACTCTGATTGTAACAATTTTAGTGGCTCCTTCTCCATCTTTAACAATCTGAATGGCAAGATCCATTAAGAGTTTATCGAGCGCCTCCTGGAAAGCTGTCAACCTTTCAATGCTTGCCTCATCGATTATCGGATTGCCGGCAATGCCGTTAGCCATAATCAACACCATATCATTAGTGCTTGTATCTCCGTCAACTGTAATACGGTTAAACGATTTTTCCACGCTGCTTTGTAAAATAGGCTGGAGTACAGAGTCCGAAATGTTTGCATCAGTCATCACAAAACTAAGCATGGTGGCCATGTTCGGCATGATCATTCCCGAACCCTTTGCCATCCCAAAAAGTTTCACTTCATGCCCATCGATATTACTAGTATAAGCCGCTGTTTTAGGAACAGTATCCGTGGTCATTATTGCCTTGGCAACGTCATCATAACCAGTTGATGAAAGATTTGTTGTCAGGGAATTCGCTACTTTTTCAAATTTTGCCGCCTCCAACTGATCACCTATTACACCAGTGGAAGACACCAAAACCATATCTTCAGAAATTCCAAGGGAATCAGCAATGAATGCCGCGGACTTTTTTGCAGTCTCAAAACCCTGTTCGCCTGTACAGGCATTAGCGATACCGCTGTTTACAAGTATTGCTCGAACCTGTTTCTTTTGAATTCGATCCATATCCAACAGAACCGGGGCCGCTTTTACCTTGTTTGTTTTAAAAACAACGGCAGCAAACGACTCTTTATCACAAAAAATCAAACCGACATCAAGACGTCCACTGGCTCGAATCCCGGCTTCGACTGCCGCATATAGAAATCCTTTTATTTCCATAGTAGGTATACAATGAATAAATGATTAGATAATGGATATATTAATAGAAATATGAATAGTAAAGACCATGTTGCCGGAAGGTTTTATTCATGGGTTACAGTGAATTTTAGAATGTATATTTCTGGTTATTCAATTTTTCTTTAATTTCCTTCAATTCTTCAATTTTCATTCTTCAAAATAATTTATGTCCTGCCACAGCATTTTTTATATTTCTTCCCGCTGCCGCATGGACAAGGTGCATTACGCCCCACTTTCGCCCCCTGTCGTTTAATTGGTTGACGATCGGGCTCCCCCCCTTTGCCACGTCCGAACTGCATTTCCTTTTCCCGGCTCTGTTGTTTGCGTTCAAGCTCTTTGAGTTCCTCCTCTCCTTCCTGAACAAACTGCACACGGAGTAAAGTTCCAAGAGTCTTTTCCTTTACAGCTTCAATCATGGCACCAAACATTTCAAAACCTTCTCGTTTGTATTCATTTAAAGGATTTTTCTGGCCATACCCCCTCAGGCCGATGCCTTCTTTAAGATGATCCATACTAAGCAGGTGATCCTTCCAGTGGGAATCAACGGTTTGCAGCAGAATAACTCTCTCAAGATACTGCATAGTTTCAGGATCAACCTTTTCTTCCTGTTGTTTATAAATCTTACTGGCCGATTCCTCTAGTTTTTCAGTAAATTTTGCAGTATCAAGCCCCTGTTTATCTTCATCACTCCAATCTGGTCTGAATCCATATAGCCCATGCAGCCGTTCTGAAACTGCCTCCCAATCCCAATCCTCCGAAGGCACTTTTGACTGGGTAAATTCAAATGCAACCTCCTCCATGCTATCACTGACCATATCAGAGATAATGTTCTTAACATTCTCGCTTTCGAGCACTTCGCGTCGCTGTTGATATATAATTTCCCTCTGTTTATTCATCACATCATCATACTCAAGGAGATGCTTTCTGATATCGAAGTTATGACCTTCAACTTTCCGCTGGGCATTTTCAATGGCTCGGGAGATAATATTATGTTCAATAGGTTCATCCTCTTCCATTCCCATCTTATCCATAATCCCGGATATTCGATCCGAACCGAATATCCGCAAAAGATCATCTTCAAGGGACAAGTAAAATCGTGAAGAACCAGGATCACCCTGCCGCCCAGACCGACCTCGCAACTGATTATCGATCCGTCTGGATTCATGACGGCTTGTGCCAAGAATATGCAGACCACCAAGGTCTGGCACCCCTTCTCCAAGTTTAATATCCGTACCACGCCCAGCCATATTGGTAGCTATAGTAACGCGGCCTTTCTGACCTGCCAGCGCCACTATTTCTGCTTCTTTTTCATGGTGTTTGGCGTTTAATACCGAATGTTTAATCCCCGCCTTCTTGAGCATGGAAGAAATCTGTTCTGAAACATCAATACTGATAGTACCCACCAGCACCGGCTGCCCTTTTTCGTTTAACTCTTTTATTGCTCGGACAACGGCCCTATATTTCGCCTTAATATTTTTATAAATAACATCAGGATAATCTATTCGTATCATATCCTTATGGGTTGGCAGAACAACGACGTCAAGATTATAAATCTTTTTAAACTCGGCAGCTTCAGTATCAGCAGTACCTGTCATTCCCGCCAGTTTTTCATACATTCGGAAATAATTCTGAAATGT
>CAMYJP010000025.1 GCA_947258675.1 uncultured Desulfobulbaceae bacterium
AAAAACAGCTGATGACGAACAATTAAAAGCTCGTCTACCCTTTATAGAATATGGTAACTCGAAGATATCACGAAAGTATAACGGAAAGATAACAATTGTATAACATAACAAAAGGGGATAGATAGCACGGACCTACACCAATCTATGCCACATACTTGCTTGTTTTCCTTGCCACGGCCATAAAAAAAAGGGGGCTGCCTCATTTTGAGACAGCCCCCTTTAAAATCAAAAAATTTCTGAATATTAGCCGATAAGCGGATTAGCATACAGCAGAATCAAAGAGATAACCAGACCATAAATGGTCAGTGACTCAATAAGAGCCAAACCGATAATCATTGTAACTGTGATTTTACCGGAAGCTTCAGGATTTCTTGCAGTACCGGAGCAAGCGCCACCAACGGCAGTACCCATACCAATTCCACAACCTAGAGCTGCAACACCAACGGAAAGAGCAGCTGCTATACAAACAACAGCAATGTTCACCCCAGATGCAGCACCACCGCCTTCAGCAGCCATCGCCAGGCTTGACAGCCCCAGTACCATTGCGATAGCCGCAACGGTGCTTAAACTTACCTTCTTCATTGATTTTTCCTCCTTACATTTTTTAAGTTATGGCCTTCTTCTAAAAACTCTATATAACGGTAAAACTTAATTTTCTAATGAGCGTGCTCCATTGCGGCTGAAAAGTAGAGGATTGAAAGCAGCACAAACACCAAGGCTTGAACAAAGGAAACCAGAACCCCGAGGCAGAGAATTGGCAGTGGCGCAAAATAAGCGCCGGCCAGCATAAAAAGAATTGCCAGGAGAGTTTCTTTTGCCATGATGTTACCGAAAAGTCGTATGGACAGAGAAAGCAGACGAGCCAGGTGGCTTATTACTTCAATGGGGAACATGAGGGGAATCAATGCAGGAATAGGTCCCAAGAAGTGTTTTATATAGCCGACCCCATGGAACTTCACACCAAGAATATGTGTCGTTGTAAATACAATAATTGTACATCCCAAAGTAATATTTAGATTGGAAGTGGGTGACATGAAGCCCGGCATAAGTCCGATGATATTGGCCGTAACGATGTAAAGGGCAAAGGTAGAAAGCATTGGGAACATCATTCTGGCCCCTTCTTTACCCATGTTATCGGCCATGAATCCTTCAAGACCGCCAACCACGGCTTCCCAAAAATTCTGCCCCTTTCCCGGAATCATTTCCAGTTTTCCCAAAGTGAGTTTAGGCACAAGAATTAAAAAAGCCATAACCATCCATGTGTAGGTCATGTGTGGTGAAACCAATTTTTCAAGCACGGTATGCCCTACAAGGCCATGCGGTATCGGCAGACCCAACTTCTCAAGAATCACTGAAATAAATAGTACTGGATGTTCCATAATTTTCTATGATGCCTCCTTTGCTGCAAAGAAAAACCTTTTAACCAAGCTGGCGGTAACAAAACCGATACTCAGGACAACAGTCGAAAGTCCTGTTACAAGACCAACAACATGGACGATCTGGTATCTAACAAGCATAAAAAGTATCAGTGCTAAGACAGCTAACCTGACATAATACTTCAAGAAAAAACGGGCTTTGGCGCTATGAAGCGGACCTGCCAAAATTCTGACCAGGTCCTTCTTTAGAAAAATAAAGCTGGTATTTGCTAGTATTCCCCCTACCAGAACCCCTTTAGCAAAATAAGGTGTAATGATACTCCAACTGGCCAGGGTCATAAAAATCAGCAAGACCCAGTTTATTATCTGCAATTTGGCTAAAGGAAATTCGTAAGTATCCTTTTGCAGATCTTTCATTTATATAAATCCTTACGCTTTGCCAGCAGAAACAAATTTTTAAACCCAGCGGCAATCCCGAACCCCAAAAAAATCAAGGTCAACCAAGGGTAGGTTTTTTCATTAAAAACTTTGTGATCCAGATACCATCCGATTCCCAGGCCTATGAAAATAGACATCACCATCGTCAGGCCAATGTTGCCAAAATCTGCCAGCAATCTCAGCATTTCTTTTCGGTTACTTGACATCCAGATCACCAAAGATTTTTTCAAACAGAAACGTATCCAAAATTCAAGTTAACCGACAAGTTTGGTATCATGCCAGTGCTCCAAAGTCAATGGATTTTTTATTATTTCTGCATTTTTTTGAATGACGACTCAGTCATTTCAAGGGCAAATTCTAAATCTTTTGCTGTCTGTGCCGCTGAAATAAAAGCAGCTTCGAACTGGGATGGAGCAAGATATACTCCCTGACTCAACATATTCCGATAATGAGCCCCATATTTTTCTGTATCGGCCTTCATCGCAGAATCAAAATCAGTTACAGGTCCGGCAGTAAAAAAACCGGTCATTATAGAGCCGATTCTATTTAGTGTTATTTGCTGATCATATTCATTCGCCAGCATATTCAGTTGGCTGGCAAAGTCATCGGCTTTCTTTTCTAGTGTCTCATAAAAACCAGGCTTAGCCAGTTCCTTTAGCATGGCCACTCCTGCCGCCATCGCTAGGGGATTTCCAGAGAGTGTCCCGGCTTGGTATACAGGTCCAACTGGTGAGATCATATCCATTATATCTTTCCTGCCACCATAGGCTCCCACCGGCAAGCCACCACCAATAATTTTCCCCAGGCAGGTCAAATCAGGCATTACATTAAATCTGGCTTGCGCTCCTCCCAGGGAAAGTCTGAAACCTGTAATAACTTCATCAAAGATTAACACTATGCCCTGTTCACGGGTTAGCTCTCTGAGCTTTTCCAGAAATCCATCTGCAGGAAGTACAACCCCCATATTTCCCGCTACCGGCTCAACGATAACACATGCGATTTCCAACGCTTCGTCCCGGAGGGTTTTCTCAAGCATCTCTAGATTGTTGTAAGGGATGGAAATCGTATTTTTTACAATTTCTTCTGGAACACCGGGACTTCCTGGAATTCCGAGAGTAATAACACCAGAACCAGCTTTTACAAGAAATGAGTCGGCATGACCATGGTAGCAGCCATCAAATTTGACCACTGCTTTTTTACCAGTAAAACCACGGGCCAAGCGAATGGCACTCATAGTCGCTTCAGTACCAGAATTAACAAAGCGTACCCGATCAACTGAGGGTAATGCCTCAGTAACTAACTCGGCAAGCTCAATCTCAAGCGGAGTAGGCGCACCGAAACTGGTGCCATCTTCAAGGGCCTTTGTTATAGCTTCTACCACAGCTGGGTAATTATGACCAAGAATCATGGGCCCCCAGGAACAGACAAAATCTACATATTCATTACCGTCAACATCATATACTTTGGATCCTACAGCCTTTTGAATAAAAACAGGATCGCAACCAACTGAATTGCATGCCCTTACAGGACTGTTGACCCCCCCAGGGATCAAATTTTTCGCTTTTTCAAATAACATTCTGGAGTTGTCTGTTTTCATACTTTTTCTCCTGTTTACGTAATATATTTTTTACGGTTTGCGGCACTTTGCACTTGGAGTTTTCTAAGATTATTATGGACAAGCCCGCAACCTGATTTCATGCTCCAGTCAATAATAGTCCTGGATTAAAACACTACTATTATCAATATGCGGGAATATGGCCCAGGAATATAGCACGCTCGGTTTTAATCTGTCAAAAGCAAATAAAAATCATACCTCTGTGTTCATGGGGAGATATTGTTATTCACATTGTCTAGCATCAACCTTAGAAGGTCTGCAGGTTAAGATAATTTTTCCTTGTCATAAGCCGGAACAGTAATTACTATTGACATTTCTAACACGTTAATTGAAACAATTCTTTGTTTTCGAATAATTAAATTTAACAGGAGTAATATCATGGTCACGCAAATTTCAGATAGCGAGTTCGAATCAACAATTCTTCAATCAGATATTCCTAGTCTGGTTGATTTTTGGGCGCCTTGGTGCGGCCCCTGCAAAGCTATTGGCCCTGTCGTCGAAGAGTTAGCAGAGGAATACGCCGGCAAAATTCAGATTGCCAAAATGAATGTGGATGAAAACCCATCAACACCTGGAAAATACAGCATTAGAGCGATTCCCACCCTCATCCTGTTCAAAGATGGAGAGATACTGGACCAGATTACCGGTGCAGCAGGAAAAACCCAGCTTAAAAGTTTACTGGATAAAGCCCTATCATAATCCAATCTTACAGGCGAATCTAAAAGGTTTTATTTGCAAATTACCTGAAACTTTAATTATCAAAAGGGGTTGCGAAAGGAAAATCAATCGGATTAAGTTACTTTTCGATCAGGACCTGTTTGATCCCAAAATTCTTTGTCGGGCAGGCAGCGAGAAAGCGCTTAGACTAAACTGACGGCGTCCCCTATGACGAACTCTGTTCTATACCTCGGTCAAAAAATCGGGCATCAGGCTGCTTTAACACCTGACCAGAGGGGAATACCTTCCTGCAATTAAAATATGAATAACGCTGAGTACCAACTTATTATCGTTGGCGGAGGGCCAGGTGGTTTAACGGCTGGACTCTATGCTGCCAGGGCCCGACTTAAAGCTGTTTTGCTGGAAAGAGGGGCGCTTGGCGGGCAGGTGCTGGTAACAGACTGGATTGACAATTACCCAGGATTCCCTGAAGGAATATCAGGTTTCGATCTGGTTGACAAGATGACCGCTCAGGCCACTCGGTTTGATTTGGAAACAAAAATCGCTCCAGTTGTTGGAATGGACCTTGCCGGCCCGACTAAAAAAATAACCCTTGAAAGTGGCGAAGAACTCTCTAGCCAGGCGGTTATAATCTCCACAGGTGCCCGCCCTAACCAACTGGGAATTCCCGGAGAAGAACGATTAACCGGCAAAGGAGTGTCTTATTGTGCAACATGCGATGGTCCCTTTTACCGTGATCAGGAAATTGTTGTTGTAGGTGGCGGAGATACCGCAGTTCAGGAAGCTGATCTACTCACT
Source organism: uncultured Desulfobulbaceae bacterium (assembly GCA_947258675.1). Next base: position 4,906 of record CAMYJP010000025.1, read on the forward strand.
AAATTTGCCCGTAAAGTTACGGTTATCCATCGACGAGATGCATTGAGAGCCACAAAAATTCTCCAGGAAAATGCATTTGCCAATGACCGTATTCATTTTGCCTGGGATTCTGTTGTAACAAAAATCAATGGAGGGGAAGTCGTCGAATCAATAGAAATTCAGCACAAAGATGGGACGTACAGCTCAATGGCTGTGGCCGGTGTTTTTGTGTTGATCGGCACCATTCCTAACAATGAGGTTCTGCCTCTCGATCAGCTGGATACCGATGAAAATGGTTTTATAAAAACAAATGCTGAGATGTGTACTAATTTACCGGGAGTAATGGCAGTAGGAGATATACGCAGCAAGAGGGTCAGGCAGATAGTGAATGCAGCAGGGGAAGGAGCGGTTGCAACCATTGCTGCTGAAGATTACTTGGATGTATATTGTTAAAATAACAACCAAATCAGGATTTTTCCAAATATATGAGGATTCAATGCAGACAACAATTAATAAAACCCATCCCGTCAAAAAATTTGTCAAAACTCTGTTTCAAATCCTATTGATACTTGGATTAACCCTACAGTCAGGATGCGCCAGTCTGGAAAAAATGTATTCCTCTATTTTCACATCAGGGAAAAACAGACCAGAAACAGCTGAAAGCCTGGTGCAAAAAGGTCTGGACGACTTTAACCACGCCAACTACTATGATGCACTGTCAACTTTTGAAAAAATTAAAGATCGATATCCTTTCAGTCAATACAGCCTGCTTGCTGAACTTAAAACTGCTGACTCGCAATATTTCTTAAAAAATTATCCAGAAGCCCTGGTTCTGTATGAAGAATTTGAAGAGAGACATCCTTCAAATGAGGCAGTCCCATATGTTATGTTTCAAATGGGAATGTGCTACTATCAGCAGATTGATACAATTGATCGAGACACTTCCGGAGCAAGTAATGCTGTTCAGGTCTTTTCCAGGTTGGTTCGAACTTTCCAAGATTCTCCTTACACTGATGAAGCTCAAGCCCGCATCAACTCAGCAAGAAATTTTCTGGCTGACCACGAATTTTATGTCGCTCAGTTCTATATTAAGACCAAATCTTATGAGGAAGCAGCAGCTCGCCTTGAAGAACTTGTCAGCCTTTATCCGGAAACAACCATTCATCCCAGAGCACAAAGAATCCTGACAGATCTAAAGGCAGGGAACCCGCCTAAACGTGGACTGACTTATTGGCTGCCTGGTTTTTCATTTTCTGATTGATAGAGAAGCCTTTTCCAAAACCTTGCTGAAGGCAATTAAAGAATTGCCAGCCAATAACTTCTGGCCAGAAAATACAAGACTAAGTCTGATATAAACGGCTTTTGCTGTATAATTTATACCGCTCTCATTAGTGTCCATCCGGAAAGTCTTTTTTTCGGATGCCTACACTAAGTTGTTTCCAATTCGAAAACGTGCTTTTTTGAGCAAGTTCAAGGATTACAAAGAGTTGCGCGGAGGCGTACTCAGGTACGCCGCACAAACAACTCCACAGGCTGATGAAGAAATTGCTTAAAAGGGCTGTTTCCGGATGGAAATTAATTAGTACTTATTTGATTTTTGTAACAGTGGGGCTTCTTTTTTCCTGAAAGGAATAATCAATGTCTCTTTTTTACACCTTTCCTTCTCAGCGACGACCTTCCCAGGATTCTTCAAGACTTCTTGAAACAACCCGAACTGTTCCCAGAAAATTTCTACCATTTTATTCATCCTGACAACTGGATCTTTGTATTTACTCAAACGTGCATCAAGCACAAATTGCAAACCATATGCTCGTTTTTTGTGTTGGGCGGGAAAGGCCTCAATAGTGTTAGTGATGAGTTCCTTACGCAATTCTTCAAATTCAGCAGGGTCTTTTTTATAGAGACCGGTTAGCTTCTCTATTTTTTTTTCAATGGAATCTGTCTCTTTTGTCATTTTCATATCTCCTTTTGACATTTATTTTATTTACATTTACCAACTGGTAAAACTTTTCAACCTGCCTTGGCAGCCCGATGACCACATAAACCCTTTTTGTTGGCTATGCTAAATCTTCAACAAATACAACTTATTTTGCAATATTTAAACCACTTCCCCGACAACATTTTTTTTACTTAAATTTCAGCAAGTAAAAACATTTGTCAATCACCATATGAAGATAGCCTTTTAAAAAAGAACATAAAATCGGAAAATTTTCCGGAAATCAGGATTTCTAAAAGAAGCTGACTCTGGGAGTTACTCATTTTTTTGTTCATTCTTTCGTCAAAAAAAATACTGGCCGCTGCTCTGTATGCTAGTCTTATTATACTATATAAAGCAGGATAATTAAAGCATCCTTGTCTCATTGTACGCTAAAAGTAAGCTAAAAGGCCCCGCCCAATAAATTTATCCAAAATTAGCATACGAAAATAACAGAAATACAATATTTCCATTAATTTCGGGATGGATATAATTAATCCCTGCCTGCATCATCCTGTAATTCTAACGAACTTCAACTATTGAAAAAGTTGCCAGATAGTACATATGTATTATATGCATATAGTATATAAGTAGGCGGACTAGTTCGATTCTATCCAGAAACCGACACTTCCATTCCATAGGTTTCAGGTTGCATGGGGTCAGTGAAAATCAGCTGATAACTGCCGCCGGCCCCGATAATCGAATCCGCAACTCTTGAAACCAAAAGAGTGTGCTTCCGGATTAAAAGTTCGCCGCGATCTGCTGTAAAACTTCAATGCAGCTATAGTTTTACAGCTGTTGCAATGGATCTATCTACCAGGGAGACATTATGAAACACGGTTCCGTTTCAATTATCATCTTCATCATAATTATTATCGCTATATCTGGTGGTGTTTTCTGGTTTACCAAGCCCAAACCTGTCAAAATTCTAATCAAACCGATCGATCGAGGCCGGATTGAATCAACTGTTGCCAATACAAGAGCAGGTACTGTTAAAGCCTGCAGAAGGGCACTATTGGCACCGGCGGTTGGTGGCCTAATATTACAACTGCCGGTTCGGGAAGGGCAAAAAGTTAAATCCGGTGACCTCTTGCTTTCCTTGTGGAATAAAGACCTGCAAGCAGAGAAAGACTTGAGCAAAAGTGAAGCTGAGGCTGCAAAAGCACGCGCTGAGGCTGCTTGTTTGCAGGCTGATATATCTGACCGTCAGGCAAAACGGTTTATTGCGTTACAAAAAACACAAGCTATAGCGGAAGAGCAGGTAGACCAGACTGTTACCACAGCCAAGGCGCATCGTGCCGATTGTGCGGCTGCAAAAGCATCAGCCCAGGTAAGTATAGCTCGCCAAGCGGTTCTCCAAGCTCAAATTGAACGGACAATTATAACGGCGCCCTTTGACGGCATAATTGCTGAAGTAAATGGAGAAGAAGGAGAATATGTAACTCCGTCACCACCTGGTATTCTGACTCTGCCGGCAATAGACCTGGTTGACAGCAGCTGTTTTTATGTCACTGCTCCCATAGATGAAGTCGATGCTTCTGCCATCAAGCCGGACATGGAGGCCCGCATTACCCTTGATGCATTTTCAGACCGTCATTTTCCCGGGAAAGTGAAGCGGATAGCAGATTATGTGCTTGACAGGGAAAAGCAGTCAAGAACTGTTGATATTGAAGTAATATTTACTGAAACAGAAGACATGGCTGACCTTTTGCCAGGATACAGCGCAGATGCAGAAGTTATTCTCGACATCAAAGATGATGTAATTCGTGCACCCACCGAAGCTGTGGTTAACAAAGAAAAAGTTTTTATTTTCCTGTCGGAAGAAAAGATAATTAAGGAAAGAGCTATTGTCGCTGGTTTGTCAAACTGGGACTTCACTGAAATAATCAAAGGTGTCAGCGAAGGCGACCTCGTAGTTATATCTTTAGATCGCAAAGGAGTGGAAGATGGCGCCAAGGCAGAAGTAGAATAAAATGATCAAATTAAAAAAAATTGAACGGACCTTTCCAGTTGGGGATGAAAAGGTCTATGCCTTACAGAATGTATCTCTGAATATAAAGGCAGGGGAATATATATCCATAATGGGACCTTCCGGTTCTGGAAAGTCTACCCTTTTAAATACCATCGGGCTGCTGGATCGTCCTAACTCGGGCATTTATTTGTTGGAAGGCACCGAAGTGACACAGTTAAATGATGACCAGCAGGCCCAGATCCGCCGTGAGCGCATAGGATTTGTTTTCCAGTTTTTTCACTTAGTACCTCGTTTGAGTGCAGCAGAAAATATTGAATTACCCCTGACTTTATCAGGAATTAATCACACCGAAAGGCTTACGCGAGTGGATGAAATGCTCAAAACATTGGGTATAGGAGATCGCGCCCTTCACCGCCCGGATCAGCTTTCTGGAGGACAAAGACAAAAAGTTGCCATCGCTCGCGCTGCTGTTAACAACCCCGCAGTTTTGCTGGCAGACGAACCTACAGGAAATCTTGACCGTGCTGCGGGTAATGATGTTATCGAAATTCTGGAAAAACTTAATTCCAATGGTCTTACACTTATAATGGTGACCCACGATCCGGTACTGGGCAAAAGGGCCCGACGTAAGATCAGAATGGAAGACGGCCAGATCACCGGAGACACAACCCATGATGAAAACGGTTGACATTTTCCGGTTCACTTCTGTTGCCCTGAAAGGATACAGGTTGCGCACGTCCCTGATGCTGCTGGCCATGGCTATCGGCGTAGCTGCAGTTATTGTGCTGACATCTCTTGGGGAGGCAGCCCGTCAATATGTTACCGGCCAATTTGCATCTCTGGGAACAAATCTTCTTATAGTGTTGCCAGGCCGTTCAGAAACGACCGGTGGCCCTCCACCGCTCGTTGGTGAAACCCCGCGCGACCTGACATTAGACGATGCGCAAGCACTCTTTCGCAGCCGAACCATTCGCTATATTGCCCCGATCAATTTCGGCTCAGCTCCGGTATCTTATAAACAGTTGGAACGTGAAGTCTCCATCCTGGGTTCAACTGCCAGCCTGTTTCACATCCGTCATCTGCAAATGCAACAGGGCCGTTTCCTGCCTGAGAATGATCCGACCAAGGCAACACCGGTCTGTGTGCTTGGATACAAACTCGCAAAGGAACTTTTCACAAACCAACCTGCTGTGGGTCAATGGGTGAGAATCGGAGGTTACCGTTTCCGGGTAATCGGTGTCCTGTCTGAAGAAGGAGTATCTTTGGGAATGGATATGGGGGATATTGCCATAGTACCTGTAGCTTCGGCCCAGGCTATGTTCAACACTTACTCTCTGTTCAGAATAATGGTAGAAGTTCGCGATCGTGATCTTCTGCCGCGGACCAAAACGGCCATTCTTGATATTCTTCGTGAGCGGCATGACGGTGAGGAAGATATAACTGTAATCTCACAGGATGCAGTGCTTGCAACCTTTGACCGTATCTTCATAACTTTAACTATAGCTGTAGCGGGAATTGCGGCAATCAGCCTTATAGTTGCAGGCATACTGATTATGAATGTAATGCTGGTGGCTGTTTCACAACGTACTGCAGAAATAGGCCTCCTCAAGGCAGTCGGCGCCCCACCCCGCCAAATATTAATTCTTTTTCTAGTCGAAACTTTTTTTCTATCAGCCGCAGGGGTAACAGTTGGCATTATAATTGGATACGGCAGCAACTGGCTCCTGCAGCAAACCTATCCGGATCTTATCATAAAGGCACCGATCTGGGCTCTATCGGCTGCTTCTGGTGTTGCATTAGTAACCGGCCTGCTCTTTGGAGTAATGCCTGCCAGACGTGCAGCATCGCTTGATCCTATCATCGCTTTATCAAGAAGATAGCTATGCTAAAAAATGATTTTTTAAGACTCTCCATCAGCGCTATCATCAGTCATCGATTAAGAAGCTTTCTGACCGCGCTTGGTATCGCAATTGGTATCACTGCTGTCATCCTGCTTACTTCTATAGGAGAGGGAGTACACCGTTATGTTCTGGCTGAGTTTACCCAATTCGGTACTAATTTGATCGGTATCGTACCAGGCAAAACTTCCACCCTTGGCATGTCCGGTGCGGTAATCAGCAATGTTCGTCCCCTTTCTCTTGATGACTCTGAAGCACTGCAGCGATTACCCTATGTTCTTGCTTCTGTACCTGTAGTTCAAGGCAATGCTCCTGTTGAGTCCGGCACCCGGCAACGAAGGACAACAGTTTACGGAGTAGGCCCAAAAGCTCCGGAAGTGTGGCAATTTAAGGTTGCGGTAGGCCGATTTCTTCCTGAAGACGACCAGCAGGCGGCGCGTGCTTTTGCGGTCCTTGGCAGCAAACTGAAAAAAGAACTCTTTGCAGAGAGTAACGCTCTTGGTCAAACAGTCAGAGTAGGAGGATCTCGTTTCCGGGTTGTCGGTGTCATGGAATCAAAAGGTCAGATACTGGGTTTTGATCTTGATGATTCTATATACATACCTGCGGTTAAATCTTTGGAACTCTTTAACCGTGAAAGCCTCATGGAAGTTGATGTTCTATATTCTGCTGGGATTTCAGGCGATGAGATGGCTAAGAAAATCCGTCAACTGCTGATTGCGAGGCATGGCTCCGAGGATTTTACTATTACTACCCAAGAGCAGATGCTGGATGTCCTCGGTTCCGTTTTGGATAAACTCACAAAGGCTGTTGGGGCATTGGGTGGTATTTCGCTACTTGTTGGTGGTGTAGGAATTTTTACAATTATGACTATTGCCGTTAATGATCGCATTGCGGAAATTGGTCTATTACGGGCCATAGGGGCAACCAGGAGTCAAATTCTTGGTCTGTTTCTTGGAGAGGCTATTATCCTCTCAACCATTGGCGGCTCAGTTGGGCTTTTTCTTGGCTGGCTCTGTGGCTGGCTTTTGCAGATATTTATACCAGCATTACCGACCCATACATCCTGGTTTTATGCCATATCTGCTGAATTATTAGCTGCGGCTATCGGTCTTGCAGCCGGCGTGATTCCTGCCCGGCGCGCAGCAAATCTTGATCCCATTGAAGCTCTGAGAGCGGAATGATTTCTTATCAGTTCTGATAGGAAAGCAGCCGAAGTGTGCTGGTTAATTCAAATGGAGTCCTCAGATGTTTGTGGTTTATTGACAATCGAGAAATTATTTACTCAATTGAATCTGCATGCAACGAAAATATCCAAACACGAATCCAAACATCCCCGGACCTTAGCTGCAATTTATTTATGAACTCAATTCTCTTTATCTCTGACCAATCTCCCATCAAACCTGCCATAGCCGCAGCGTGTGTTAAAAATCTGCATTCTGATTCTGTCCAGCCTATAGTTGCGGCCAATCTTCAAACATCTCACCTTGCTATTTACAAAGCAATATTTTCAGGTATGGGCCTACATTTAACGGAGAACATACTATCAGTTAATGATATTCTACCCTACAGCTACGATCTTATAGTATTTTTTGCCAACGAGCCTAAAAAGCTAATACCCGCTCTCCCAGGAAACCCTGCTGTCATCTATTGGAATCTGCCGGAGCCTGCAATTTCTGAAAACAACCGGCTAGACCCTGCAAAGTATTTGGCTCTGCGTGATCAAATAAATAAACTCGTAGAGGATTTAATCCAACAGGGATTTCTTACGGCTCTCATACAGGCAAGAAAAAACGCCGAATTGGTAATGGATAATCTCTATGAAGGAATCATTGCCCATGATCTTAATAGACGAATCTTCTTTTTTAATAAAGCTGCAGAGCAGATCACCGGATACCATCGACAGGAAATTTTAGGACGAGACTGCCATGAGGTCTTTCCAGGCAGGTTTTGTAAAAACGATTGTTCTTTTTGTGATCCCCAGGCAGAAACTCTATTGCCGGAGCACCCCTATCCACTTATTTTCAATACAAAATCCGGAGAAACAAGACAACTTGAAATGTCTATTGTTTCTATTAAAAATTTCCTCGGCAACCAGGTCGGAGTAGTTGGTTCCTTTCGAGATGTTACCCGAGAATTTGAACTTGCCGCCCGGTTGGGAGAAATCGAACAGTTTGCCGGTATTATTGGCCGGGACCCTAAAATGCAGGAGTTATACCACACTATCCAAGATCTGGCCGATAGCAGTGCTTCAGTCCTGATCCAGGGCGATTCCGGGACCGGCAAAGAACTTGTAGCCTCTGCCATTCACCACGAAGGAACCAGGGCTAGCCATCTCTTTGTGCCGGTCAATTGCGGCGCTCTCCCGGAAACTCTTTTAGAGACAGAACTGTTTGGTCATGTTAAAGGCGCTTTCACAGGGGCAATACGAGACAAAAAAGGACGATTCGAACTGGCTGATAATGGTACAATTTTTTTGGATGAAATTGGTGATATCACCCCTGCCATGCAGGTAAAACTCCTGCGGGTTCTCCAGGACGGCACCTTTCAGAGAGTAGGTAGCGAAAAAACTATCACTGTGAATGTTCGCGTCATTTCCGCTACCCATAAAAATCTGGCAGAAGAAATCGCTGCTAAACGTTTTCGAGAAGATCTTTATTACAGATTATGTGTAGTGCCCCTACATCTGCCGACGCTCAGTGAAAGGCCAACCGACATTCCATTACTGTCAAACCACTTCTTAAAGCGAATCCTCGCTGAAGAAAACCGCTCCGAGGTCACAATCACACCTGAGACTATGGATCTCCTCATGACCTACGACTGGCCTGGCAATGTAAGGGAATTGCAGAACGTAATCCGTTACCTTCTGGTTCGTTGTCACGGCAAACTAGCCAGGCCAAAACACCTACCCCCAAATCTTGTGCAGATGCAGTCGAGAACTATGCGAATAGTGACTCACAAAAAGCAAAGGGGCAAACTGAACGCTGAATCTGTAACGCAAGCCATCAAGCAAATGGCAATCGTGCCAAGGCTGCCCGACTCCTTGGTGTAGGACGAGCTACACTGTATCGATTCCTGGATAAGCAAGATATCAAATAGATTTATCCACCCTATTCGAGCAATAAAAAGATCTAATATGAGCAAAGAATGGGAATGTTAAAATGGAGAGTGAGGAATGGGGGGGGGGGGGAACAAAACCTCACTCTCCCATCACAAGAATCATTCCCATGAACGTAGTATAAGTATGAATTCTAAACCAGCAAGCCCCTTTTTAGAATAATGATATATTCTAAAAAACTTACTTTCAGTTTGCTTGCATAGATAACCATCTAACACCTTTTAGTTCTTCCGCAATGAGTAAGAAATTACCATAGTGGCAAGTTCAATGGCTTTGATAAATTCCTAGTATTGAATCCGTAAACCCCACACTCAAATTTCCTTATCTGAACCATTTTTTTCACAGAATAAAAAAACAAAATTGTTGCATTTTTCCGGGATAACAGTCCGGATTCCGGGAAAAAGAACAAATCTTTTT
>CAMYJP010000026.1 GCA_947258675.1 uncultured Desulfobulbaceae bacterium
TTGATGCATTTATGGGAGCCAAGGTACTCTATGCTCCGAGTAAAGCAGCAAATGCCGGAGGCGTGGCTGTTTCAGGCATGGAGATGACCCAGAACCGCATGATGATGTCCTGGTCACGGGATGAACTTGACCAACATCTGCAGAGAGTTATGAAAGAGATTCATGATAAATGTGTTGCATACGGCTCTCATGATGGCTACGTGAATTACCGTAAAGGTGCAAATATCGCGGGCTTTTTAAAGGTTGCTGATGCCATGCTGTCTTGTGGACCGACCTGAAATACATCATCTGGTCTATTCTATTAATCTTTTCGCTGAGCTTTATTTTTTTAAGAATAAATCAAAGGTATTTTCAAATTGCAGCGTCTAATATGTGAATATGGACAAAAAGCAAGAAAAAGAGCTGATTATTCTGGCGCAAGAGGGTGATTCCCAATCCTTTGAGATTCTGGTAAACCGTTACTATGTAACCGTCTACAGGTTTGCGTTTCGTTGGATTGCAGACAAGGAGGATGCTGAAGACATAACCCAGGAGGTGTTTATTAAGCTGGCAAAACGTCTCCAAACGTTTACCCATCAGGCATCATTTTCAACCTGGCTGTATAGAATCACTGTAAACTGCGCCAAAGATTATATCAGAAAGAAGAACAGGTGGCCAAAAGATGGTACGGTCGATGTTCCGAACGGAAATCTGGTTTCTCCAAATCCAGGACCGGAGGTTAAGAGTTTTCATGAGCAGGTCATGGCTGCGGTGGATAAACTTCCTGTGAAGTTGAAAGAGGCGATAATCCTCGTGTTTTCTGAAGGGATGAGCCATAAAGAGACCGCCCAGGTTTTAGGGTGTGCAGAAACCACGGTTTCCTGGCGCATATTTCAAGCAAAGAGAAAGCTGCAGAAGGTTTTGTCATGAAATTATCAAGTGATGATCTGAATAAAATATATAAAGAAACAAAAATTCCAAAACCCTCGGAAAGTGCTAAAAAGCTAGCTATTCAAAGAGCTGTTGAGGAGTTTGAGAAAAAAAGTTTTGCTCCAGAAAAAAAATCCAAAGGATTTTTCCAGTTCCTACGTCATATGGGTGAAGGTTTTAAGAATATACTCACAATAAAAGGAGGGCCCAATATGACCAGAACATCGTTTGCCACAATTGGAGTGGCCGTAATTGCATTAGGATTATTTTTAACAATCGGACCCAATTTGCGTTTTTCTACCCTGAAACAGGAAGTGCAAAACAAACCCATGCTGGATGCACCCATTGACTCTCCACAAGGGAAGAAAATTCCTGATATTAGAGATAAACATGCAGTATCCGGAGAAGAAAAAAAAGCAACTATACCCATACCGACGCATAAAACTGAAGAAATGGCGGAAAAGAACCTTTCAGTAGATGCTGAACAGCAGATCAACGGGCCTGCTCAAATTTTGTATAAAAATTTAACTAAGGAAAAAATTGCTGCACCACCAACGCCGGGATCATATCGGTTAAGTGAATATGATGCGGTCCTGCCTGGCAAAAGGAGCGCAACCTCTTTAAGTGCTGCCCGACAGGATGGATTATATAATGGTCGCTCTGTTCAGACCCCGGCCGAGGGGTCTCCCCTGTCCAATCAATATGTCGGTCGCGACAAGTTCGAAGAAATTAAGGCCAATCAGGTTAAGCTGGTCACTGAACAACCGGTAAGCACCTTTTCAACTGATGTGGATACCGCCTCCTATACTTTTGTGAGGAGACAATTGAACAGTGGTGTCCTGCCACAAAGTAATGCGGTTCGAATCGAGGAGATGATCAATTACTTTGATTATGATTATCCCCTTCCCCAAGACAGTAGAAATCCTTTTGAGCCCACAGTGGCCGTGTATCCAACTCCATGGAACGCGAACACAAAAATCCTTCATATCGGCATTAAAGGATATGACATCGTGCCTGAGAACAAACCGAAGTCCAACCTTGTTTTTTTAATAGATGTCTCAGGTTCCATGAACAGTCCGGATAAATTGCCGCTGTTGAAGAGTTCCTTTTCCATGCTGGTGGATTCGCTTGCTCCAGAGGATACCGTGGGAATAGTCGTATATGCCGGTGCTGCCGGGACGGTGCTGGAACCCACAAATATAAAGGAAAAAGGAAAGGTTCTTGCCGCACTGGATCGACTGCAGGCCGGTGGATCAACCGCTGGCGGGGCAGGAATAAACCTGGCCTATTCACTTGCTGAAATGAACTTTGACAAAGAGGCAGTCAACAGAGTCATCCTGGCAACAGATGGAGATTTTAATGTCGGCATTACCAATAGAGCCGAATTGAAAAGTTATATAGAAAGAAAAAGAAAAACCGGGATCTTTCTGTCTGTTCTCGGCTTTGGTCAGGGGAACTATAATGATGCGCTTATGCAGGCTCTTGCCCAGAACGGCAATGGCACTGCCGCCTATATAGACACACTTAATGAGGCAAGAAAGGTTTTGGTAGATGAGGCAAACGCAACGCTTTTCACTATTGCCAAGGACGTGAAAATACAGGTAGAATTTAACCCTGCCAGGGTTCATGACTATCGGTTGATAGGATATGAGACCAGGAAATTGAATCGGGAGGATTTCAATAATGATCAGGTAGATGCTGGTGATGTAGGATCCGGGCACAGCGTCACAGCTATATATGAAATTACCCCGACAGAAAGTAAGGAAAAACTGATTGATCCGTTACGGTATCAGGGCCAGCCAAAGATAGAAAAGAGTGAAGCAGCATCACCCGAATACGCATTCGTTAAAATCCGCTACAAGCTGCCTGATTCGGACACAAGCACCCTGATCACAAAGCCTGTAGGATCTGATCTGGAATACGATGGAGTAAACAATACGCCAAGCGATATGCGTTTTGCAGCCTCAGTGGCAGCCTTTGGCCAAATACTAAGAAATGATCCACATACAAGAGGATTCAGCTATGACGATGTGCTAAAACTTGCAGAACCTGCCCGCGGCAGAGATTTGTTCGGTTACAGAACAGAGTTCTTAAATCTTGTGAGGTTGGCGAAATCTGCGAGAGGGATGTAGAAAAATTAGACAATTTTGTGGGCAAATACCGCTTTATTTCCTCCCTCGAAAAATAAAAACCTGGTAGGTAACCAGGCAACCTCCATATTCCTTTTCAAACCACACACTGAGTCGGTCAAGGCGTGATCGGGTTAGTACCAAAGGACCGGAATTGCGCCAGCCGGCGGTTCCGGTCCTTTTAATTTGTTTCAGAAGTTCAAAGGAAGATGGATACTCGATGGTCAGGATTTCTTCATCAACCTCAAAGAAAGAAAAATAATTCTTAAGAGAATTGAGTAAGTTCTTCTTGGTAAAAAAAGATTCAGCAGCCAAAACAGTGCCATGTCCTAATACTTCTTTTAACCCTTTTTGTAATTCTTTCAAAGATTTCGGGCCAAAGGTGGATGCCAGTAGAATGCCGTTCGTTTTCAGCAGGGATGCCATATGATTAAAGGCTCTCGCGGGGTTGGCAAACCATTGCAGGGTGGCATTACTGGTTATTACATCAAAGGGTATGTGTGTCTGCTGGACCACAGAGGAAAGATAAAGTTCCCCGTCTTCACAAAGAAAGTGTATTTTTGGATTATCAGTAAATTTTTTTTCTGCCTCAGTTACCATCTCCTGAGAAAAATCCAATGCTAGTATTGCGGCTTCTGGGAATTTTTTGGCCAGAAGCGCAGTATAATTTCCAGTGCCGCAGCCTATTTCAAGAATGCTCTTCACTGATTGGCAATCATTAAGTACTTTTTCTTTTGATAATGCAATAGCCAGGTTTTTCTGAATTTTCGCAGAAGTATCATATGTTGACGCGGCCAGGGAAAAATGTTGTTGCACCTGAACCTTCTGTTGATTTTTACGCAACGAGCAGGCTGCGGAAAAAAAAGGCATATGGCCGCCGGTTTCAACAATTTCAACCGAGGCTTCATCTATTGGCGCCATCTGCTCCAAGGGAGCGATGATATCATTTTTGCCGTGAATTTGATGTATGCAGATTCCAGGAATAGGCTGGATTTCACTTTGCTGGAGATAATCAAGCCCCTGCAGCAGAATATCCATATCAATCTTTTCCAGATACTCTTTTTGCAGAGTTTGTGAAAATTGCATATAGGCTTTTCTGTGGCCGAGAAAACATTTCCGGTAAAAACCGACTAAAAATTGTTCAGAATCCTGTATCATTTCATCTCGGATCTGGTCAATTTCTTCTTTTGGCCACCGACTTCGCAAGGAAACAAGTTCCAATCCAGCAATTTTTTCGGGATAGGAATTGGCAAATTCCAGTGCCTGAACAGCGCCCATAGACCAACCTACAAGCGTAACTTTTTCAATCTTGTTTTTATTAATAAATTCAAGCAGTTCTTTTTTGAAAGATCTGGGCGACAGAAAATATGTTGGATAAATCCAGATGGGATGCGGTTTGATGAGATTAATGATCCTGCCATCAAAACCCCACCCGGGCAGGAAAATAACCGGATCTTTCTGAAACTTTATCTCCGTGTTGCTCCATTGTGATTTATTGAAAAGAGAGGACATGAAAATTCCGGTTTACTTTGAATAAGGTAGGTTGGGGAAATTTTTCGGGCTCGGTCTGATCACCGGAAGAGTATACGATTCAACATCTCCGCTGCAATCTTTAAATCTTCTGTCCGATGATGGAGTGTAATTGAAAAACGGAGGCGGGCCGTACCTTCAGGCACGGTAGGCGGGCGAACTGCAGTGGAGAAAATATGCTTTTCTTTCAGCGCATCAGCAAATTCAAGGGCTTTTCGGCTGTTACCGACCATAATCGGCACGATCTGTGATGGACCCAGGTTTTGATCTATGCCGTGTGCGTAAAGGTTTTTTTTGAAAAAATCTGCTTTGTTGTGCAGTTTTTTGCGAAGTTCGGGTTTGGATTTGATGATATGAAGAGCCGCCAGTGACGCTCCGATCACAGCCGGAGGCAGGGCTGTGGAATAAATAAAGGTTCGGGCGCTGTTGATGAGGTATAGAATGAGTTCCCTTGAAGCGGCAACGTATGCACCATAACTCATCCTCTTCAATAATTCCACCGCCATTTGGACCGAAAACCCCGGTGGCGTGCGCTTCATCAACCATGAGAAGGCATTGAAAATGGTTTTTCAGCACTACCAATTCCTTTAAAGGACAACGATCGCCGTCCATACTGTAGATTGATTCTACAACAATCATCGCTTGTTGGAACTGTCCACGTTTTTGGTGCAGTAGTTCTTCAAGGTGATTAAGGTCGTTATGGCGGAATCGTATGGTACGGGCACCTGACAGCCTGCATCCGTCGTATATGCTTGCATGGTTGAGACGATCACAGAAAATAACATCTCCCCGCCCGACAAGCGCAGGTATTACTCCTGTATTGGCCAGGTAACCGCTACCAAAAATAAGACTCTCTTTCTTTCCCTTTAGCTGGGCGATTTCTTTTTCAAGCAGTTGGTGAACTTCAAGGTTGCCGCTCATCAGCCGAGCTGCCCCGGCTCCGGTTCCCAATTCTGCAAGCAGCTTTGCGCTGCCGGCAAGAACATCTTTATGCTCAGATAAGGCCAGGTAATCGTTTGATGAGAAATCGATGCATTCCAGGTCGTCCTTTGCTGATAACGGTATAACTTTGCCATGGCCAAGACGTTTCAGCGGCCTCAGCTTCCTCAGTGCATTAATTTTATTTCTCTCTTCTAAGAAGGCCTTATAGCGGTTCATTTATCAATTTTTTTTACCGCTCTTTTGTCTCAAACCAAAAACACCGGTGTGACTTTTGGTTGCAAAGGACGGTCTACCAGCTTTTCTTCCACCTCTTCCTCGTTTCTGTTTTGGTTTGCCAATGGCTGCTTCTGATATTTCATCAAAGACTGCAGGATCAATTTTTTCACCGCCTTGAGCTTTAAAATTGATATCATATATACGTTTGCAGTCTTTGAAGTAGCTTTTTCTTTTCAGCCATTTTGGTAATTTGTCATGACGGTGGAAATGGTTGAGGTTCGCCAAGATGGTTGTAATAATTTCTTTTGTATGTCTTTTTATGTGAAAATGACCCAGCACTTCATCTATTCTTTCTCTTAGTCTTCTTGCATAACGGTATGCCTCAGCGCCGCGGAGATTAATGTTGAAAATGTCCATCTCTACGGATGCCAGAGGGAGGAGCAACAGAGTCAGTAAAATGGGTTCAGGTAATTGGTTTTTTTTGGGGCTGACCTTCTTTAAACAATGATATTGGTCAATAACACCAAGAATATTCGTCAGTTGTTTTCGCACATCGTGCTGCTTGTCGGGGGATGAAAGTATTGTTTCATATGCCGGAAGCAGTACGGTAAAGAGCCCGCTGTCAATGGCAAGTTTTAACCAGAGATTACAGGCTCCGCTTCGAAGATCTTTCAATAATTCATCACGGATTCGGGAAACAGGACATAAATTCAATTCATGCCGGTGTTTTTGAATGGCCAGCCAGGTGGATTTTTCAATAGTAAAGTTATTGCGGGCCGCATGACGTATAACACGCATCATACGAGCAGGGTCCCTGGTAATTCGGACCTCAGGTGTGCCGATTAATCGTATAATACCTCGGTCTAGATCTTCAACCCCGCCGGTATAATCGATAATAGAGAAGGTCTCTATTTCATAAAAAAGGCTGTTGATTGTCAGGTCACGCCTGAAAGCATCGTCCTCTGGAGTGCCATAGGTGTTATTTGCAGCAAGAACTTCAGGTTTATCAGAGTCATTGCTGGTCGCGATATCGAACTCGCTCCTGCGTCTGAACGTTGAAACCTCAACAATTTTATCGCCGCGGAAATAAACCTGCACCAAACGAAAACGACGGCCGATGAGTCTGCTGTTCCGAAAAAGTTTGCGAACCTGGCCAGGTTTGGCGTTAGTGCTTATATCGAAATCTTTTGGTACTTTTCCCAAATAAAGATCTCGCACTCCTCCCCCAACCAGATAGGCCGTATAGCCTGCATCACGAAGCCTGTAAAGAACTCTCAGCGCCTCTTTGTCAATATTTTTTCTGGAAACAGGATGTTCCGACCTGGGAATTATTCTTGGGACAGAATGGTGAGTTGTCTCGACAGGTCGGTCAGATTGGTCCACTGATACCTTTGGCATAAAATCAATAATGAGGAGCAGTCACGGGTTCCTTGTAAACCGATTCTGCCTGAGAGACGAACTGATCAAATACTTCCCTTACTGTAAGGATATCATCCATTTTATAGACGTTTTCCCCAGAGAAGACCAGCCCTTCTTCAATATTTCCATTACGGGCTTCAACAAGCCTTTCACTGATGCAGTAAAAATGATCACATTTTTTTAAACATTTGTATTTGCATTCCTTGGCAGTTAATTCATCGCCGGAGAGCATTTTTTTCACAAAGGGTGTTTTCAATGCTCGGCCCGGCAGGCCAACCGGCGAACGGATTAGAGTCACATCCTCTTTTTTTGCATTTAGGAAAGCCTGTTTAAATTTGTCAGAAACGTCACATTCCTTTGTCAAGACAAAACGGCTGGCGAGCTGCACACCGTCTGCGCCGTACTTATCCATTATTTCAGCTATCTCGAAGCCATTGGTAATACCACCGGCTGCAATCAACGGCACCTTTTTCACCACATTGCGAATTTTTGGAAAAAGCTCTCGCAGGGCGATTTTCGTTCCTAAATGGCCACCTGCCTCTTTGGCCTCTACAATGATTGCGGCAGCACCCAATTTCTCTGCAAGTTTGGCAAATGCGGGCGTGGAAACGATTGATACTATCGGGGTATTTGTCTCCTTGCCGATTTTAAAAATATCTCTGGAAAATCCTGCCCCTGTAATAATTATATCCACACCTGCTTCAATGGAACCCATCACCAGATTGTAAAAATTCTTCATGGCAAACATAATGTTTACCGCTATGACTCCCTTGGTGGCTTTTTTGGCCTTGCGGATATCCGCCTGTAATTCATCTACAGGGATGGACGAACCACCAATAGTGCCAATGCCACCGCATTTCGCTACCGGTGCGGCCAGGGCAGCAGTTGATACTCTGATGGACATCCCACCTTGGATAAGAGGAATCGGCACTGTGAAGGAACCGATAGTCAATGGTGGTAGTTTCATACTAAATTCATTACCTCAAATCAAAAAATTAGGGTCATATACCTTTGAGCAATTTGACATAATGCCCATCTTCACAAGGTTTGTCAAGGGAAGCTTTGGCCGTCAGTTCTCTTAAGAGTCTACTACAACTTGACTTTTATTGTTAATTGGGGGTAGATTAACAGGTTTGTTATTTTGTGGAGAAGCACAACATTCCGGCTTGAGGCATATACTTTTAATGCCCTTCAGCAATTAGATGCAGCCGGAATTTTCATTTTTTCAGCTGCGAGGGAGTAGAATTGGCAATAAAAGCCTTGAAGGGTTTTAAAGACATTTTGCCCGGTGAAGTCCAATCCTGGCAACAGATAGAAGAAATAGGACGAAACATTTTCCACAGGTTCGGTTTTACAGAAATCAAGGTTCCTATTCTTGAAAAAACGGAACTTTTTAAACGTTCAATCGGTGAAACTACCGATATCGTTGAAAAAGAAATGTATACTTTTGTGGATAAGAATGGAGATTCCATTACCATGCGGCCGGAAGGTACCGCTTCAGTATTGCGCTCATTTATTGAGCACAGTCTGCATGCGCTCCAGCCTGTACAGCGGCTCTATACTATCGGACCTATGTTTCGACATGAACGCCCTCAGAAAGGTAGGCTGCGCCAATTTCATCAAATGAGCGTTGAGGCTCTTGGCTCTGAACAGCCCCGGTTGGATGTTGAAGTGATGGCCATGGCCTGGATGCTGTTGCAGGAGCTTGGCCTCACTATTAGCCTTGAGATTAACTCGCTTGGCTGCTCAGAGTGCCGTCCTTCTTTTAACTCGGCTCTGGTGAAGTTTCTGGAAGAACATGATGCTGTCCTTTGTGAGGACTGCAAACGCCGTCGCCATAACAATCCGTTAAGAGTTTTAGACTGTAAAAGCACTAACTGCCAACAGCAGTATACCGATGCTCCATCTATCCTGGACTATCTCTGCAACGATTGCGTTGATCACTTTAAAGATGTCAGGCAGGGACTGGATGCTATTTCCATTCCATATGCTGTCAATCCGCTCATGGTGAGAGGATTGGACTACTACACGCGTACGACTTTTGAGTTGATAACTGATGCTTTAGGAGCCCAGAGCGCTGTTGGGGCCGGCGGGCGCTATGATGGACTCATAAGTCAGCTTGGGGGCCCTGCCCTTCCTGGAATCGGTTTTGCCCTTGGCATCGAACGTTTGGTTTTGCTCCTCCAACAACAGAATACAGAACCTGAAGCGGGTACCATTGATCTCTTCATTGTGAGTTTGGGTGAAGAGGCCGCTGAAAAGGGTTTTTGGTTATGTCATCGCCTTCGTTCTCTCGGCCTGAGAGTTGCAATGGACCATGAAGGCCGGAGTCTTAAAAGTCAGATGAAACAAGCCAATAAAAGTAATTCCCGTTTTACACTTATTCTAGGGGAAAATGAATTGCAAAAGGGCGAAGGTACCCTAAAATATATGGATAGCGGAGAGCAGGAAACGGTTGCCTTACCGGGAAGCTCGTTGGATGCTTGGCCTGAAATTCTTTTTAATAAAATAAAAATATACGTAGCGACATAAGTTTGAGACGCCCACTAGGCAAGGAGCGAAACGAGGAGCCGGCAGAGCAGCATTGTAGCACTGTGAGCAGGCACCGCAGCAAGCGACGAAGTATGGGGCAATGGATCGGGCTTATGTCGCTATGTAAAGTCACAAGTTAAGGAGCAAGTACTTTGGAATCTCTTGGAGGATTGAAACGCAGTCACTCATGTATCCAGTTGCGAAAGGGTAATATTGGAGATGAAGTTATTTTAATGGGATGGGTACTGAGACGCCGTGATCATGGGGGGGTAATATTTATTGATCTTCGAGACAGGTGGGGTGTGACGCAGGTAGTTTTTAATCCTGAGGTTAATTCAGCGGTGCACAGCAAAGCACATGACCTGCGAAGCGAGTGGGTTTTAGCGGTCCGTGGGAAGGTTACCAGCCGTCCTCCGGACATGGAAAACACTAATCTCAAAACCGGTGCTATTGAAGTTCTTGTGGATGAACTGCGGATTCTTAACACCAGCAAAACACCATTTTTTCAGCTCGACGAAGAAGTGGAGATATCGGAAAATCTGCGTCTTAAATACAGGTATCTCGATTTACGGCGTCCTGAAATGGCAAACAACTTGATATTCAGACATAAAGCAACCCAGGTACTTCGGAAATATCTGGATGAAAATGAGTTTTTGGAGATTGAAACCCCAGTGTTAACCAAATCTACACCGGAAGGAGCTCGTGATTACCTGGTCCCTAGTAGGGTTAATCCAGGTAAATTCTATGCCCTGCCCCAATCTCCTCAACTCTTCAAACAATTGTTGATGATTTCCGGCATGGATCGTTATTATCAGATCGTCAGATGTTTCCGTGATGAAGACCTGCGTGCAGATCGACAGCCTGAGTTTACCCAAGTGGACATGGAGCTGTCTTTTGTTGAGGAAGAAGATATTTTTGAGGTCACTGAAGGAATGATTCACCGGGTGATGAAAGAAACCCTTGATGTGGACCCGAAACCGCCGTTTTTAAGGATGAGCTATGATGAGGCAATGAACCGGTACGGCACAGACCGGCCGGATATCAGGTTTGGCTTGGAGCTGATCAACCTGACTGAAGTTGTTAGAGATTGTAGTTTTCAAGTTTTTAAAACAGTTGTCGAAAAGAAGGGTTTGGTTAAGAGCATCAATGCTAAAGGGTGTGCTGATTTTTCCCGCAAAGATCTTGATGACCTGACAGCCTATGTTGCGAATTACGGCGCAAAGGGTTTGGCCTGGGTTAAAATCAAGCCGGGAGGAGAATGGCAATCTCCGATAGCCAAATTTTTTACAGATCAGGAAAGAGCCGACATGGCTTCGGTTCTTCAAGCCGAAGAGGGAGATCTGCTATTCTTTGTCGCCGATCAACCTGCAATTGTCCATCAGGCCCTTGCAGAATTGAGGCTGGAACTGGCGAGACGGTTGGAATTAATCAACAAAAGTATATTCAGTTTTATATGGATTACTGATTTTCCGTTGTTGGAATATGACCACGATGAGAAGAGACATGCTGCAGTGCACCATCCTTTTACAGCACCACAGGAAGAAGATATCGACCTTTTGGCAACGGAGCCGGGAAAGGTGAAAAGCAGGGCCTATGACCTGGTTTTAAACGGCACTGAAATTGGTGGCGGCAGTATTCGTATTCACCAGAAACCTTTACAGAACAAGATTTTTTCTGCATTGGGCATTGATTCCGATGAAGCTGCGGAGAAATTTGGTTTTCTTTTGCAGGCTCTTGAATTGGGAGCACCGCCCCATGGAGGCATAGCCTTTGGGTTGGATCGTTTACTGATGGTTCTCTGTGGCAGAGATACGATTCGTGATGTAATAGCCTTTCCGAAAACGCAGAAGGCGACCTGCCCGTTAACAGATGCACCGGCTTCAGTGGCCCGCAAGCAACTGACAGAGCTTTATCTAAGGCCAGACTGGTCCTAAAAAAGTCATGAATCTTTTGGGTTACTCTGTTTTCTGAGTAACCCGTATTCTTTGAAATCAGCCGAATAAGGGATTGGTTGAATCCAGAGGATGTCTCCCGGATTGGCTCTATCTCGAGGTTCGCCATCCTTTGTGCACATTTTTTTTAATTCAAAAGAAATTGACTTAAGCCCGTGATCAAGATATTCCAGCTCTTCGCCCTGGTCAACAGGGTTTCTGAACTCAACTTCAAGGCTGCAGTTTGTGCCAGGATTCACTGTTTTATTAAAGGTGCGGACAATACCGGCTGGGATATAGTTCTGGGTAATTCTGGGAGTTGCATAGATCATGTCATCGGCTGACGGCGGACCATTAAGGAAATTTTCGGAAAGACCTCTGGTTCCCACTTTGCTGATTTCTTTCATGAATTCAGCTGGAAGAGGAGCTTTTTGTGTTAAGGAAGCTTTTATAAAATCAAGTGCTGCCCTGTATACCCGGACAACACTTCCGACATAATAAGCGCTTTTCATGCGTCCTTCAATTTTAAGGCTGTCAACCCCTGAAGCAACAAGAGCCGGCAACATATTCAGTAAACATAAATCCTTGGCGTTGAAAATATAGGTGCCGCGGTTATCCTCTTCCACCGGGAAATATTGTTCCGGCCTTTTTTCTTCCATCAAAGTATATCGATAGCGGCACGGCTGAGCACATTCTCCCCGGTTTGCATCACGACCGGTCAGGTAGCTGCTCAACATGCAGCGGCCTGAATAAGAGATACAGAGCGCGCCATGCACAAAAACTTCAACCTGGGTATCCCCTCTGCTGCTTAGAACCTTTTTTATGGCCGCGATTTCAGACAGATCCAATTCCCTTGCTACATTCAGCCTGGATGCACCTTGTTTTTGCCAGAAAAGTGCTGAGCTGCTGTTGGTAACGTTGGCCTGGGTACTCAGGTGAATTGGGACCTGCGGGATTGTTTTTCTGGCAAGGGAAAGAATCCCTGGATCAGCAAGAATGATTCCATCGATATTTATCTCACTCAGAAACAGTAAGTAATCGGGAAGGTCCTTGAAATCTTCATTATGTGCTATAACATTTACCGTAACATATACCTTGACAGATTTTCGATGGGCATACGCTACAACTTTTTTCAATTCACGGTCTGAAAAATTAGTAGCATGAGCTCGAAGGCTGTATTTTTTCCCACCGCAGTAAATTGCGTCTGCACCGTAATGAACAGCGGAGGCGAGTTTCTCAAAACTGCCTGCCGGAGCAAGCAGTTCAGGAATGTTTACTTTATGCTCCCAACTTCTGTCTGATTGCGCAGGGGTCGCTTTTTTTGTCATTGTAGTATATCCTGATACTGGTCTGAATATAGTAAGATCGTGAGTAGGCTTTACCTGAACTTTTCTTTCATTTCAAAATATTCATGAACACAGTTTTTCAAGCAGCACCCTCATTTAAGAAAATAGGTGTGGCAATGAGTGGTGGAGTGGACAGCTCCGTTACTGCTGCACTTTTAAAAAAGAAGGGCTTCGAAGTCCAAGGCTTTTTTATGGCCTTGAGCCAACCTGATCTCGATATTCAGATAGATCGAGTAAAAAAAATTGCCGAGTTTCTAAAGTTACCGCTTAATGTAGTTGATCTTGGCAGAGAATTCAGTAAAGAGGTCCTTGATTATTGTACGGAGACATATTTTAGCGGCAGAACTCCCAACCCGTGTATGATATGCAATTATACAATTAAATTCGGCAGGCTTCTTGATACCGTCTTGGCTAAAGGACTCGATGGCCAGGCTACTGGTCATTATGCCAGAATTATACATGAACCGGGAGTTGGTGCCAGGCTTTTAAAAGGAAAGGACGAGAAAAAAGATCAATCCTATTTTTTGAGCAGGTTAACTCAGAGCCAGATTACCAGAATGTGTTTACCCCTGGGGGAATATTCCAAACAGCAGGTTTATCAAGTTGCAGCGGATATCGGTCTTGCCGGGAAACATGGCAAGGAAAGCCAGGATGTTTGTTTTTTACAGGATCAGGATGTAGGGACTTTTTTGGCCAACCGTCAGGGAAATCCAATAAGACCCGGGTCAGTTGTAACCAGGGAAGGCCGTCAGGTAGGAGAACACCAGGGTATTCACACATTTACCATTGGGCAACGCCGCGGTCTAGGCATACCTGATGTTACTCCCTATTATGTCATTGCTCTTGATGTAAGAGAAAACAAAGTAATTGTAGGTAAAAAGTCAGACCTGTTGTCAGAGAAACTTACAGCGGAAAAAATCAACTGGCTATCCGGAACCGCCCCTCTTTTACCACAAAAATTTGAGGTAAAGATCCGTTACCGACATCAAGCTGCTGTTGCTGTTGTTGATTATGACATAAAAAGCGCAAAGGATAGACTGATTGTTCGGTTTGATGAACCACAAATGGCTGTTACTCCTGGCCAGTTCGTTGTTTTTTATCAAGAGGATGAAGTAATTGGCAGTGGTGAAATATGCCGGTAGTAAATGTCATGAATAACAGAACCAGAAAATCAGGGATTAAGGTAGCGGTTGCCACTTTGGGCTGTAAAGTTAATCAATTTGAATCAGCTTCATTTCAAAACAGTTTTGAAGCGAAAGGGTATACATTGGTACCTTTTTCAAATGCTGCCGATGTCTATGTCATAAATACCTGTGCAGTGACAGGCAAGGCCGGTGCCCAGTCCAGACAAATGATCCGTCGGGCCTTGAACACTAACCCGTCAGCACGGCTGGTAGTGACTGGATGCTATGCACAGGTTGCACCGGAGGAAATAAAAGAACTTTCTGATGCGCCAATACGTATCGTTGGTAACAGCAAAAAGCATCTATTGGTAGATTCTATAGTTTCGAAAACAGATCAGGAAACTGAATTAATACAGAGCGATATCAGAAAGGAAAAAGAAATTTCACAGTTACCGGTAGAGCAGTTTTTAGGGCGTACCAGAGCTTTTTTAAAGATCCAGGACGGCTGTAATAATTTTTGTTCATACTGCATTGTACCATATGCCAGAGGTCGCAGCCGCAGTCAGGCGACAGAGGAAGTCTGCAGACAGGCAGAAGCCTTTGCCAGCCAGGGATATAAAGAGGCAGTTGTAACGGGCATCCATGTTGGAGATTATGGCCGTGATCTGGCTCCATCCACAGACCTGCTTTCCCTTCTGAAAAAACTGGTTGAAAGAACACCGGATATGCGTTACCGGATAAGTTCCCTGGAACCTACAGAGATAAACGACCCACTTTTGCAGTTTGTTACAAGTGCGAAAAATCTCATGCCCCATTTCCATATTCCTTTACAGAGCGGGGATGATACAGTCTTGAAAAAGATGAATCGTCGCTATTCTTCAGAGGATTTTGCTGTCAAGGTGGAAAAAATTATCAAAAATGCTTCTGAAACTGCCATTGGGATTGATGTGTTGGTTGGGTTCCCCGGAGAGGATGAAAAAGCATTTATGAACACCTATCGGCTGCTTGATGAGCTACCGGTGAGCTATCTTCATGTTTTTCCATACTCCAGTAGGCCAGGGACAATTGCCGCTGAGATGCCGGATCAGGTATCGAGAAAAAACAAAGAAGAAAGAGTTGCACGTCTTCGAGAATTAGATAATAAGAAAAGAGCTGATTTTTTCAAAAGTCAGCTTGGCACTGTCCATAATGTATTGGTTGAGGGTGTCAAAGGCAATATGGGTTTTGTGCAAGGTTTTACAGAAAATTATATTCCGGTTTTATTCAAATCCCAAGGCCAAATCAATAACCATGTCGTTGCTGTCAAACTTGAGCGCATTTCAGATCGGAAAGTTTTTGGCATGCAGTATGAAGCCGGTAAGAAAAGAAACACTTGAATAACACGGTCTTTAGTATGATCGGTGAAATAATAGCCATTGGAGATGAATTAACCTCTGGCAGAATATTAAATACGAATAGCCGCTATGCGGCGGGACAGCTTTTTGCGGTCGGCCATGAAATAATAGCCATGGCCACCATAAGAGATACGCCTGCAGAAATTGGTGAGTCTTTAAAAAGGGCTATCAGCCGAGCTGATTTTGTTATTGTTACCGGTGGGCTGGGTCCGACATCCGATGATTTGACCAACGAGGCTGTTGCAGCAGCCTTGGATCGCCCGACAGTTCTGTATCCTGAAATACTTGATAAAATCAAATCTAGGCTGGGTAAAACTCCTGATATAGAAAAATTGGCATGGCTACCATCAGGAGCTGAGATACTGAAACCTGAAGCCAGGATGGCGGGTTACTTATTAGTCCATGATGCTAAACTGATATTTTTTCTTCCGGGAGTTCCCTATCAGATGAGGGAGCTTATGGCCGATAGGGTAATTCCCCGACTTTCTCTATGGAAAGGTGGCGAAGTAAGGCATGTCAGACAAAGGGTTTTTAATATTTTCGGGCTTTCGGAAGAAAAAATAAATCAAAAGCTCAAACATGTGGAAAAGAATGATCCTCGGCTGCGTATTGGATATTATCCGGCCTTTCCGGATGTGCACCTGAGTTTGACGGTCATTGATAATAACAGGAAAGAAACCTTAAAGCTTTTCCAGCAAACCGCCCAGGAGATAAACACACAATTGGCGGACTATATTTATGGCGCCGATGAAGAGACTATGGCCGGTGTAGTTGGCTGTCTCTTGCTCCAAGCGGGAAAAAAAATGTCGGTGGCGGAATCCTGTTCCGGAGGATTGGTTGCACATAAGGTAACTATGGAGCCTGGCAGTTCCGACTATTTTGCCGGGGGTGTGGTAGCTTACAGCAATGATTTGAAAGAGCTTTTATTAAGTGTAGATAAAACCATTCTTGAACAGTATGGAGCTGTGAGTGGCCAGACCGCCCGGGCTATGGCAAAAGGAATAGTAAAAAGAACAAACACTGATATAGGAGTTTCCGTTACCGGAATTGCCGGTCCTTCGGGAGGCAGCGATGAAAAACCTGTGGGGACGGTATTTTTCGGATTGGCAACCCCCGAAAAAATAGAGGAATATAAATTTCGTTTTTATGGCGACCGTTGGCAGATACAAGAGAAGAGCGCCCAGACAGCGCTTGACCTGATCCGCAGGCTGATTCTTGGCTCTCCTCGACGTCAAGTGCCTAACTGAAGTATAATGACCGCAAGATGAACAGAAAAAAATTTTACTCAAGTGTTTTAACAATCTCTGCGGTTTCAAAAATTTAAATTGAGGGAGCATATACAATGACAATTTCTGATGCTAAAAATAAAACGCTTGATAATGCCATGTTTCAGATCCAGAAGCAGTTTGGTAAAGGGGCGATCATGCGTTTAGGATCTCAGGAAAGAGAATCCATTCCAGTTCTACCCACAGGGGCTTTGAGCCTTGATATTGCCACCGGTGTTGGTGGGATACCAAAAGGCAGGGTGACTGAGATCTATGGACCTGAGTCCTCAGGTAAGACAACACTGGCACTCCATGTTATCGCCGAAGCACAGAAACGGGAAGGGATTGCGGCGTTTATTGATGCTGAACATGCATTGGATATTGCATATGCTAGTCGTTTAGGGGTTAATGTTGACGATCTGCTGGTTTCTCAGCCAGATTATGGTGAACAGGCTTTGGAAATAGCGGAGCTCCTCGTTAGAAGCGGTGCTGTTGATGTTATTGTTATCGACTCTGTTGCCGCCTTGGTTCCCAAAGCTGAAATAGAGGGAAATGTCGGAGATTCCCATGTTGGTCTACAGGCCCGTCTCATGTCACAAGCCATGAGGAAGTTTACCGGTATTCTGAAGCGAAGTAACACAGCAATGATCTTCATCAACCAGATTCGGATGAAAATCGGAGTAATGTTTGGTAATCCGGAGACTACTCCGGGGGGAAATGCCTTGAAGTTCTACAGTTCATTGCGATTGGATATTCGGAGACTAACCCAGATAAAAGACGGTCAGGAGGCTATCGGCAACCGCACCAAAGTGAAGGTGGTAAAAAATAAAGTGGCGCCACCCTTTAAGATCGCTGAGTTTGACATTGTTTATGGAGAAGGAATTTCAAAGGCTGGAGATCTGCTTGACCTCGCTGTAGAGTTGGATATCGTCGAAAAAAGCGGTGCATGGTATTCCTATAACAGTGAACGAATAGGCCAGGGAAGGGAAAACGCGAAAACATTCCTTAAAGATCATCCGGAGATGTCGGAGGAGATTGAAGATAAGGTTCGAATGGGCTATGGCTTGCAGGTTAATGGAGAAGCAGAAATTGAAGGAAAAAAATAGGAAGAAATTACCAGCTTTTATTTTGGGGTAATGTTCTTATTCGTATCCGCTCGGGTTGTTGGATTGCCAGCGCCATCCATCAACGCACATTTCATCGATTCCTCGTTCTGCCGACCAATCCAGTTCTTTTGCGGCTTTTGAGGGATCTGCATAGCAGGTTGCAATATCTCCTGGTCTGCGGTCTACTATTCTATAAGGAACTTTTTCCCCGGAGGATTTTTCAAAGGCGGTGATCATTTCCAGAACGCTGTAACCTTGCCCGGTTCCCAGATTGTAGACAATCACACCCGGATTAGAAGAAAGTTTTTCCAATGCCTTCAGATGGCCCAGAGCCAGATCGACAACATGGATGTAGTCCCTCACACCTGTCCCGTCATGGGTCGCATAGTCTTTGCCGTAAACGGATAGTTCCGGCAATTTGCCGATAGCTACCTGTGAGATATAGGGCATGAGATTGTTTGGAATACCATTGGGGTCCTCTCCAATTCTTCCGCTGCTATGAGCACCAACTGGATTAAAGTAACGAAGCAGAGCAACATTAAAAGCTGTATCAGCAATGTGTTGA
>CAMYJP010000027.1 GCA_947258675.1 uncultured Desulfobulbaceae bacterium
TGTAAATGCCATCGAAGAAGGCCGTGGAATTTATGACAATATACAGAAATCGATCATGCTGCTATTATCTGGTAACCTTGGTGAGGTTCTTATCATTTTCCTTGCTGTTCTCTTAGGCTTGAACCTGCCGCTGACAGCGATTTTGCTCCTGTGGATTAATATGGTTACAGACGGAGCACCTGCCCTGGCCTATACCGTTGACCCATATGGCAAAGATATAATGCTCAGGAAACCAAAACCCAAGGAAGAAGGCATCCTGCCCATCCCAAAACTTGTTATCCTGGTATTTCTGGGAATTGCCGGCACAGTAATTGCGCTTTCGCTCTTTTCATTATTTGGAGGATCATCAACGGTTAAAGCCGATATCATTCGCGGTCAGACCATGGTCTTTAACTTTGTTGTACTGTATGAGTGTATTCTGGTCTTTGTCATACGGCATGGATACCGGGTGCCTCTTCTAACGAACAAATGGGTGTGGGCATCGGTGATCTTTAGTATCCTCCTTCAGGCGCTGTTAATGTACACACCACTAAAAGATGTCTTTAAAATTGCAGCATTAACCGGCCAGGAAGTGACCGTTCTTTTTGCCAGCGGTTTCCTTTTTCATTGTATCAGCGTTCTTTATACGGTCCTTATCAAAAAGACCCGGTTTGCCTGATTTTTTTCAAGCTAGCGGTGTCCATTACACACATATTTAAACATCCTTAATTATCAGTTTGTTGTTCGCAATTGATTATTAAAAATTTGTTTTTTTGCCTGTGGCATAACCACTTAAAATAATTATTAATAATCAACGACTAACTGTCAATTGTTAATCGAGGATTAGACCTATGTATGATAAGCAGAGCTAGCGATTGTCAACGGGAGACCACTCACACCCTTCCAGTCCACAATACCGTTAATCGAGGATTAGACCTATGTATGATAAGCAGAGCTAGCGATTGTCAACGGGAGACCACTCACACCCTTCCAGTCCACAATACCTGCCAACATATTCAGCTTTTGGTCTGTATAGAGCAGGTTTTGCGTGGATTCCACCGAACCGTTCCTCAATGTAGTGGGCAGACCAACCTGCAATCCGACCAATGGCAAAAATCGGTGTAAACATGTCGACGGGAATGCCGATTAATGCATTGACCAAGGCTGAGAAAAAATCGACATTTGCATATATTTCTCTGCCTTTGCGGCGTTTAAATTCCGCAGATGTTATTCTTCGTACTTCCTCGGCAATTTGATAGATTTCCGTTTTACCGGCTTTTTCTGCAAGTTTCGAAGCCATAGGCCCCAGTATCGTAGCGCGAGGGTCAGTAACCTTGTAGACGGCGTGGCCCATGCCCATTATCCGTTCATGGTTATCCAGAGTTTTTGTTACATACTCTCTCACATTTTCAACGGAACCTATCTCTTCAAGCATCTTATATACTCGATAATTGGCTCCCCCATGCAATGCTCCGGACAGGGACCCTAAAGCACCTGATATTGCCGCGTAAAAGTGGGCCCTGGTTGAAGCAATCTGTCTGGCAGTAAAAGTAGAGGCATTGAATCCATGGTCTGCATGTAAAATAAGCACGACATCCATGGTTCTTGCTGTAGCACCATCAGGTATCTCACCATGCAAAGTATATAGAAAATTTGCAGCGTGGCTTAACTCAAGGTTGGAGGGGACAACTTCGTTGCCGGTGCGAATCCGCTCCCATGCGGAAACCAGCAGCGGCATCCGCGATATAAGGCGCATGGCTATACGATAACTGTCATCACATGTTGGCTCTCCCGTGGCCTCATCATCGTGCATAGCTAACACAGGCACCATCGCCTGTAAAACATCCATGGGCACTGCTTTTTTGGGAAATGATTTTAATGCGGTGACGACCGAATCCGGCAATGATCTGAAAGAGGCCAGCTGCTTTTTAATTTCCTTCAATTCCTCTTTATTCGGCAGGGTATTGTATAATAACAGGTAAATGATTTCCTCAAAGGTGCCATCCTGAGCAAGAGGAAAGATATCATATCCCCGGTAAATCAGAACGCCATTCTCTCCATCAACCTTGGATACCTGTGAATCAGCTACTACTATACCCCGCAGACCGATATTCTTTGTAGTCTCATCCGGCTCTGGTGTTGGTGACATAATCCACCTCCTGTCATTTATCCTTTTTGAAATCTATCTCGTTTCGTATAAAATTAATGGCCCGTAAAGGGCGAACATCTTTTGGGCAGACCTTCACACAGTTTGCATGTTTGTCACAGTCGAAAACTCCACCTGGAGCTCCGGCAAAAGCGCTCCGCCACTCATGAATTCCATCACGAGGATCGAAGAGAAACTTATAAAGCTCAACGCTCGCTGCCGGGCCGATAAAATTAGCCTCCTGCGCCCGTTTAGGGCAATCGGAGAAACATGCAGCACATTTAATACAGTCAATGGACCGATTGTGCTGATCCAATTGAGCAGATAATATAACTGTTTCATCCCAGATAAACTTATCATCGTGAGCTTCTTCTGTTCGCGCAAGAAATGGTTTTACCCGGTTGAATGATTCCCAAAATGGAGAAAAATCACAGACCAGATCTTTTATAACTTTCATATTGGCAAGGGGATCAATGACTACCACATTATTTTGAGCAAGCGGTAAAACCTGGGTCTTGCATGCCAGTGATGCTTTTCCGTTAATTCTGACCGCACATGAACCGCAGATGGCGCCACGACAGCTGTACCGAAAGGCGAAAGTAGGATCTATTTCTTCCTGTATTTTATGAAAAACATCCAAAACTACCTGCCCGGCACTTACTTCAATAGTAAATTCCTGTCGATAGCTCTCATCATCTTCCGGACGTTTTCGCAATATTTCGAAATGGGCTTTCATATCACACCCTAACAACAAAAAATTATTATATAATCAATACGAAATCTCAGATAATGGTTCAGTATCCTCGATAGTTACATCTCTATAATGTAATACCATTTCTTTTGAATTTTTTCTGGAAATGAGGCTGTGTTTTAAAAAATTTTCATTATCAATGTGGGGATGGTCAAAACGGTAATGACTGCCTCTGGATTCAGCCCTCTTCAGTGCTCCTATTGCACAGCAATGGGCGATATCTAGCATGGAGCGAAGTTCGAGGAAATGAATCAATTCAGCATTAAAAATCAATCCTTCATCCCTGACCCGTACCCGCTCAAAACAATCAAGAATTTCTTCCATTTTTCCCATTCCTTTCTGCATGATTGTTTCATCTCTGAACAGGCCGAAGCTGTCAACCATGATTCTTTCCATTCTTTTACGAAGGTCAGGAACGGATTCCTTACTTTCATCGCCAAAAAATCCAGCGAATTTGGTTAGACCTTGCTTATACAAAGCTTCTTCATGCTTCCTCTCCGACCTCTTATAATCAGCAAGAAACTGAGGAATCAGATCACCTGAGCGCAGACCAAAGACTACAGCCTCAAGAAGTGAATTACCACCAAGCCGGTTTGCGCCATGCACGGACAAACAACTGGCTTCTCCAGCGACAAAGAGACCAATCATGCTGGTCGAGCAATTACGATCGGCGTCCACGCCACCCATGGTGTAATGGACTGTGGGACGAACTGGAATTGGATCCGTTACCGGATCAATCCCTGCGAAATTAATAGCAATATCACGAATCTGCGGCAACCTGCTCTTTATTTTTTCCTCTCCAAGATGTCGAAGGTCCAGTCTGACACAGCCATCATCAAACCCTCTTCCCTCATTAATCTCCTGCTGGATCGAGCGAGCGACAAGATCACGAGGGGCCAACTCCATAAATTTAGGAGCATATCGCTCCATGAACCTTTCATCGTCAGCATTAAACAGATAACCTCCTTCCCCCCTTGCTCCTTCGGTGATGAGAATACCATTGGCCAACCCGGTAGGATGAATCTGAAAAAACTCCATATCCTTTAAGGAAACACCCGCACGCAGGCATAATGACATTCCGTCCCCGGTATTTATCAAAGCATTGGATGATTGACCATATACCCGGCCGGCACCGCCTGTGGCAATTAATCCAGCACCACATGCAAAATAACAGAGTTTCCCAGATATGTTATTAAAGGCCAGAAAACCCAGCAGATGGTTATCATCTGCTATAATTGAAAACACAAACCATTCATCATAGATATGGACTCCCCGTCTTATACTTTGCTCATACAATACATTCAGCAACGCATGACCGGTCTTATCAGCCACATAACAGGTGCGGTTTCGCCTCTGGCCGCCAAATGGACGCTGGGCAAATGATCCATCCGGCTGCCGACTGAAATTGGCTCCCCACCGATCCAAGGCATAAATGGCGTCAGGGGCCTGTTCAGTCAGTATGCGCACAACATCTTGATCAACCAGGAACCCTCCTCCCTTGAGGGTATCGTAATAGTGATCCTGCCACCGGTCATCAACCGCAACGCTTGCATTTATACCGCCTTGGGCCGCCCCGGAATGGGATCGAACCGGATGCACTTTACTTAACACCGCAACACTTAAGGAAGGGTGCTTTTCAGCCAGGGTCAATGCTGCCGATAAACCAGCCAGACCAGCACCCATAATTACAATGTCATATTCAAAACGATCTGATATCTGCATAAGGTTGGTTAGAGACAGATTTCAAGGTTCAGGGGACGAAGTTCAGAACTAGTATTCATTATGATTATAAGCTGGTATCCTCAGTCGGTGCTGTCTGACTTCTCAGATCAAGCAATTGATCAAGTTTCTGTTCTGTTAAGATTTTTTTCTCCAACACAACTTGCCGGATATTCTTGCCTGTTTTATAGGCTTCCTTGGCAATATCAGCAGAAAGGTCATACCCGATGACCGGTGCCAGAGCAGTAACCAGAGAAAGAGAACGCTCATTTAGCTCTTCAATATGTTCTTTGTCCGAAGTAACACCTTCGAGCAATTTATCTGTAAACATGTCACTACCATTGGCAAGCAACCGAATTTGTTCCAGCAGGTTTCTGGCGATGAGCGGGAGCATAGTATTCAGTTGAAAATTGGCGTACAGTCCCCCTAGGGTGATAGCCGCATCGTTGCCGATTACCTGGGCGCATACCATGATCAACGATTCTGCTATCACAGGATTAATCTTCCCCGGCATTATAGAAGAGCCGGGCTGCACCGGCGGAAGCTTCAGTTCCCCCAGACCTAAACGGGGACCTGAACCGAGCCAGCGGATATCGTTGGCAATTTTCATAAGACCGACGGCAAGGGTTTTCAGGGAACCGCTCAGTTGGACAGCCGCATCCTGGGCTGCCTGTGCCTCAAAATGGTTCACAGCTTCGCGAAAACTTATGCCGGTGGCGGTGGAGAGTTCTTCTGCCATACGTGCGCCGAATTCCGGATGAGTATTAATCCCTGTTCCGACTGCCGTGCCGCCGATGGCTAATTCTTGCATATGACGGCTGGCATCACGCACATGGGCAAGAGCATGATCCACCTGGGAAGCAAAACCGGAGAATTCCTGGCCTAATCGGATTGGAGTAGCATCCTGCAAATGCGTACGACCGGTTTTAATAATGGAATCGAACTCCCCGGCCTTATCAAGCAGGCAGGAATGAATCTTGTTTAAAGCAGGTATTAGTTTTTCCTCAATCTGGACACAAGCGGCCACATGAATTGCGGTTGGAAAGACATCATTGCTTGATTGCCCCAGGTTGACATGATCATTGGGATGGATAGATTTAGAGCCCATCTCGCCACCCTGTATTTGAATGGCCCGGTTGGCTATAACCTCGTTGGCATTCATGTTACTTGAGGTCCCTGATCCGGTCTGAAAAGTATCAACCGGGAAATGGTCATCATGTATACCTCCTGCAACTTCCCGGGCAGCTTCCATAACAGCGTCGGCTATATCTGAGTCAAGCAGGCCAAGTCCTTTGTTCACCTTAGCCGCCGAACGTTTAATCAAGCCAAGGGCAAAAATCATTTCACGTCCGATGCCCTGGCCGCTTACGTTAAAATTATCCATCGCCCTTGCTGTCTGCGCCCCAAACAAAGCATCATCAGGGACCTGCATTTCGCCCATACTATCTTTTTCAATCCTTTTTCTCATTCCTACTCTCCTGTCCTGAAAAATTCATGAGCATTTCATAAATAGTAACAAAATGAAGTCATTGAACTTTTAAATGTTGTTTGGCAACATTCAAAGCTCCTCCTGCCAAAAGCATTTTCCTTTGCCGGTCAGACACTTCCAAAATGGCCAAATATGTTTTTTCATCAACAGTAAAAGGGATTTCTTTGTCTCCCTGTTCAATATGCAACCGAATATCGGGAAATTCTATTGCGCTTCCTTTCTGCAGAATTTCAAAATCAGAGGGATCCTTGAATGTGAGTGGTAGAATACCAAAATTACACAAATTTGCTTTATGAATACGAGCATAGCTTTTCACTATTTTAGCTCGCACCCCAAGATACCTTGGAGCGAGGGCGGCATGCTCGCGGCTGGATCCCTGGCCGTAATTTTCGCCACCGACAATTGGTCAGTAGTGATATTGTCATCGACTTTTAATACGATTTCAGCCAGCAAAACTTCCGGTAGAGGCTCAAAAACGGGAAACGGTTTAATATTGGGACCACGTACAACTTCTATATCGCTTTTTGCACGGGAAGGGGGAATGATTGATGAATTATCAATGATATATTGTTCAGGGTCCCTAACCTGCGGATAAGGAATGTCAGCTCCTAAATCCCTTGGATCTGTTATTACACCGGTAAGTACTGCTGCCGCTGCAGTCTCGGATGTACAAAGAAATACACGATCGTCCTTTGTTCCTGAGCGACCGGGAAAATTGCGGGGAAAAGTCCTTAAACTGACTTGCCCTGTGCCGGGCGCCTGTCCCATGCCAATACAGCCAAGACAGCCTGACTGATGGATACGGGCTCCGGCCTGCAGCAAGGAAACAACTCCCCCCATGGCCGTAATATTTTCCAGGACCTGCCTGCTTGCCGGATTAATATGAAAGGATGTGTCAGGATGAGCAATCCGGCCTTTCATGATTTCTGCAACGATCATAAGGTCTCGAAATGATGCATTTGCGCTGCTGCCGATAATGACCTGGTCAACTTTTGTACCGGCCACCTCACGCACTGGCACTACATTTCCTGGTGAGGAAGGACAGGCTATCATTGGTTCCAGTAAGGAGAGATCCAACTCTGCATACTCATCATATACCGCATCCGGGTCAGCAGATAATGCAAACCAGTCATTTTCTCTCCCTTCTGCCTTCAGATACACCCTGGCATTCTCATCTGATGGAAATATCGTTGATGTTGCCCCCAACTCTGTACCCATATTCCCTATATTCTTACGATCACCAGCAGATAACGAGGCAACGCCCGGCCCGTAGAATTCAATGATCTTTCCCACACATCCTTTAACATCATACCTGCGCAGAAGTTCAAGGATAACATCGCGGGCGCTGACCCAATCAGGCATAGTGCCGTAAAGTTTCACACCAAGCACTTTTGGACAGGGAAAGCGATATGGCTCACCAGCCATGGCAAGAGCAATATCCAACCCTCCTGCCCCTATGGCCAACATTGAAATACCCGCGGCACTGGGTGTATGACTGTCTGCTCCCAGCATTGTTTTTCCCGGTACTCCAAAGCGTTCCATATGCACCTGATGCGAGATGCCGTTCCCCGGCATACTGAAATATATACCGTAACGTGCACAGGCGGTCTGCAGATAACGATGGTCATCAGCGTTTTTGAAATCAGTCTGCAGGAGGTTATGGTCAACATATTGAGCTGCTAGCTCTGCTCTGACCCAATCTACCCCTAAGGCCTCAAATTCAAGCATGGCCATGGTGCCGGTGGCATCCTGCAGCAGGGTATGATCTATTTTTACGGCGATTTCCTCTCCCGGAATAAGTTTCCCTTCTATGAGGTGATCGATGAGAATCTTTTGCGTCAGGTTTTTAGCCATAAAGCTCCTTTTTTTCCGACAGAGCCGCAATTAGTACCAAACTCAATTCAACTTTTCAAAAAAGATCAAAGGGACCTACAAGACAGATTAGGACCCGGCACCCTTGTTTAAAAGAATACCAATACTATAATCATCTTCCAGGACATGGGCGATGGTCTGTTTGCGATCTGTTGGATCATGATCGTCCACAACCGGATGTACCCACTTTTTCAGATGGTCCCAGGTCTTGTATTGTTTATCAAAGGTGATACAGGAGGTATAAATATGGAAAAAGGAAAAGCCAGGATGTTTGATTCCCTCAATTAAGGCCGCAGTGATTCCTTCAGGATCACCTGCAAAAAGTCTTGCCACAAAGGTAGTACCGTAAGAAAGGGCCATCAAGGTTGCATTAAGTGGTTTTTCGGTACTGCCGGTAGGTGAAGCTTTTGTTTTAAAACCTACCGGAGAACTTGGGGAAGGCTGCCCTTTTGTAAGTCCATATATTGAGTTGTCAAAAAGCAAATAATTTACATTTACGTCCCTTCTCGCAATATGTGGTAAATGTGCCCCACCGATTGCCAGCCCGTCTCCATCTCCCCCTACAGCGAAGACAGTGAGGTCAGGATTGCCGAACTTAACTCCTGTTGCCACCGGCAAAGCCCTGCCATGGACCGTATGCAGGCCGTAAGTATTGGCAAAAAACGGATACCTTCCGGCACAGCCTATACCTGAAACTGTAACAATTTCATGATGAGGCAGCTGCAACTGTTGAATTGCATTATTGAGGCCCTGATGAATGCCAAAATAACCACAGCCTGGACACCAGGTGGGAAGACTTTCAGAGCGGACGGAAAAAAGTCCTGAGTCTTTTATTCTGTTGACCTGAGAGGCAAGGACTTTACCTGAGGTTTTCACGAATCATTTTCTCCATTTTTTCATAAATATCGTTGGGTGATATCGGTTGACCTGTTGTTTTTGTCAGTCTCTCAGGGTCTTTTCTATAAAGATGGCTGATCAGATTAGCCAGCTGTCCTTCAAAGTTCAATTCAGGAATCAAAACAGCGTTGCACTTTTCCATGAATGCCCTGATCTGATCGGCGTGAAAGGGAGATATAGAAGTTATTTTTAATGCTCCTGCTTTCCAGCCATT
The DNA here is from genome assembly GCA_947258675.1 of uncultured Desulfobulbaceae bacterium. The sequence goes on from CAMYJP010000027.1 coordinate 9,068, forward strand.
TTTCTGGCCCATTTGCACTGCTTCAAGGGCGGAACCAAATGTAGACCCCCAGGCTACAACACCGATGTCCAAGCGCCCGTTCACAGAGAATTCCTCGGGAACCGGGAGGTCCTGCAAGGCATTATATATTTTTTGATGCCGCTTTTCTGACATGATCATGTGATTTTCCGGTGAGTATTCAGGAATCCCTTTCTCTGAATGTTCAAGGCCTGTGGTAGTAAAAATGAACCCGCTCATCCCAGGGATCGATCGTGGAGAAATCCCGGTTTCGGTTACTTCGAAACGGTGGTAATTTTCTTTTGACGATTCATCCGGATACACATTCCAATCTTCGAGTTGCTCATCTGTGGCCCGGACCATGCGCACCGTCTCAACACGATTATTGAGAAAAAAATCCGTTAAAATTATTACCGGGGTCTGGTACTTTTCCGCCAGTTGAAAACTATTCACTGTGTATGCATAACATTCCATAACCGAGGTGGGCGCAAGAACAAGCCGGGCAGAATCTCCAGGCCCTCCAAAAACCGCAGCCTGCAGGTCTGACTGCTCCGTTTTAGTAGGCAACCCCGTGGCCGGTCCGCCTCTCTGAGCATTAATTATTACCGCCGGTATCTCAGCCATTGTTCCATGGGTTATCAACTCGGTCATTAATGCAAAACCTGGCCCTGAAGTTGCTGTCATCGCCCTGCTGCCGGCATAAAAACTCCCCAGTACCGCACCGATGGAAGAAATTTCATCCTCCATCTGCAGAACACTGCCTCCTGCCTCGGGCAATTTTTTTGCCAAATACTCCATAATCGGAGTTGCCGGTGTAATAGGGTAACCGAAATAATTTTTAACTTTGGCATCAAGGGCCGCCTGGCCGATTGCAACATTGCCGGACAGTAGAATTCTCTCTGAATTGCCGGTTTTTTCTACCTGACCAAGAGTATCAATTGTGTGGTTAGATAAATTTTCCTGAACATACCTATAGGCGGCGTCGAAACTACCCAAATTTCCCGCCAATACCTTTTCACCTTTAGCTTGAAACTTTTCAGTTATAACTGCATGGAATGGTTCCGTCGGCATGCTGTAAAGAGCGGCAAATCCTCCCAGAGCCGCTATATTCCTACCTCTTGCGGTTCCAGCCGCTTCGGTAGCCAGATCTCCAAAGGGAATACCAAGCAGGTTGGTACCCGGTTCAACATGGGCGGCAAGTGAACGTCCCTCTGGAACCAATGCAGGAGGACGATTATCGATAAGAACTGTAGCGCTGTCTGCCAGATATGGAAGCCGTGAGAGGGATTGTTCATCATCCAGAGATATCAGTACATGGGTCTGTTTGGTTAAGGCGAGCATTTCGTGGTCACCGATTCGAGATCGCGTCACACAACGGCCGAAACCTCTGATTTCTGCTGGATACGAATCAAAAGCCATGACCGACAGGCCGGCCCTTGACATTGCTGCATTTAAAAGTCCTCCAGCCGCTATGGTGCCATCACCGGACATACCGCATATTTCAATTGTCAAATCTATTTGGCCCATATTAAAACTCCGACCACCATGATGTATTGATTTTAATTCCTTCAATGGAGAAAATACTTTCCGGTTTTACGATACTCTTCGCACCACCGGCCAAATTGGCCGCAGCAACTCGTCCTAGAAGTTCGGCATTCTCATGGCCTACAGAAATCCAATAGTCACTGATTTCAGGATGATAAATCTGAGCACAATCTCCGGTCGCATAAATATCAGGAAAGCCTGTATTTAAAAATTCATCTACCAATATTCCACGGTCAATCCGAAGACCGCTGCTTGCTAAGAACTGAATATCCGGAGCATACCCGTAAAAGGCTCCCACCATCCCTACATTCAGAACAATTCCGTTCATTGCCACTTCATATTGACCATCAGAAAGCTGAGCAAGACTTCTAAGATGCTCGCAAACCAAAACCTCGATACCTTGTTGGGACAATCTTTCTGAAATGAGGCCAAAAAGGTCATCACGCCCACGTAGAGGCCAAAAGGCATCTTCATTCAACATAAAATATATTTTTTTCTTTAAATGAATGAGCGCTTTGGCCACCGCCAAAGAGGCCAAGTCTCCGCCGATCATCAGTATTGAATCGATTTGCGAGAGTTTATTAATCCAGATATTTGCATCTTCCAGGGTCTTAAGCGTGAACATAAGGTCCTTAAAAGCCGACAACCGTTCGGGGATTCGTGGCGCTCCTCCAACAGCTATAATCAATCCATCAAAAGGAATTATTTCCTTATGCTCAAGAATCAGCTCCCTATTTCTGACATCCAATGCTGCAACACTCTGGCAGCAACGAAGCTTTATATTTTTTTCTTTATACGTCTCAAATCGAGATATGTATAACTGCTCTTCCTGAATAATTCCTGCTAAATAATCGGGCAAGCGTTTAGGTAAATAACAAGTACCGCGACCTCGACTGATAATAGTGATGCGGGCTTTAGGATCATTTTCGCGCAGGGTGAAAGCTGCCTGATTTCCTGCCGGTCCGTTACCGATCACGACAAAATGTTTTTCAGTCATTGTGCACCTCCACCGGGATCGAACTTTTCAACCTGCTCCACCTTTGTTACTGAAATACAGTCAACCGGACAGACTCGTACACATTCACCACAGCGAATACAGCGGGAATTATCTATAACAACAGCATTGACATCTTCCCAATTGCTTGTTTCAACAAAACCTGTAATGGCACCTGCTTCATTAGTGCTGATTTCATTTACAAGTTTGATACAATCGCGGGGGGCGACATCAATACAATAGCGACAGTAGATGCAGGTGCTGATATCAATCTCGTAGTGGAGGTAGCAAAGATAGCAGCGTTTGGCTTCTTCCAGGGCCATCTCTTGTGTAAAGCCTGTTTCCACCTCCGGCAAAGGAGGATTGATGCGATCCTTTACTGAATCGACCGTTGGTATATCCTGCCTTGGCAGAAAATCCCAGGATCGTTGCCGATCTGTTATATCCGTATCCTCCATACGGACGGCCTTTTCTCTGTATTGTCCACCGGTAAGATCGCGGGCAATCTTTTCAGCCGCCCATCTTCCTGCAGCAATTGCCTCAATTACTGTGGAAGGGCCGCTCAAATAATCTCCAGCGATATAAAGCCCTGGGACTGAACTCTGATAACTTTCTCTGTCGGTTTCTAAAACGTTCTTTCCAGGTATACTGATAGGCTGAGGCCTCTGGCCGGCAGCAACAATGACTGTATCTGCGGGCAAAATAAATTCGCTGCCTTCAATAGGAGTAATTTTTCTTTTTCCTTCCTTTCCCAGAGGACCGGGGTGTGTGCGGACGAATTCGACTCCCTCAACCTGGGATTCTCCATTTATTCGCCGGGAAAGCATAAGTGATTCGATTTTGACCCCTTCGACCTTGGTCTCATGGATTTCATCTTTCGTAACCGTCATGTCCTGTTCTGTACGCCGCAGGCATATTCGTATATCCTTGGAACCTAGCCGCAAAGCAGAACGGGCACAGTCAAAGGCAGTGAAGCCGGCACCTATCACTAAAACCTTTTCACCCAGCGGTGGCGGATTATCGCGGCAAACATCCATCATGAACTCAAGACCTGAGTAGACCCCAGACAGATCTTCCCCGGGTATATTTAATTTGTTGGATTGATAACAACCAGCTGCCAGAAGCACAGCATCACAATCCTGTAACAAGACACCTACTGGGATATCGGCACCTATTCTGACTCCGGTTTTAAGCTTTACCCCGAGTCCAAGAATTCTATCAATTTCTTCTTTAATAATGTCACGGGGAAGTCTGAATTCCGGGATTCCATATCGCAGCATTCCTCCAGGCTCATCAAAGGCTTCAAAAATAGTGACAGAAAAACCGATACTTGCAAGATCGTGAGCAGCGGAAAGTCCAGCCGGCCCTGCACCGATAATAGCTACTTTCTTGTCAATTGGCTCTATTGCAGATGTAATGCATCCACTCTTTTTTTCACGTAAATCAGCTGCAGCCCTCTTTATATGGCAGATGTTGACCGAACGACCTAGTTCAGGCTCACCATGACGGCACTTATCTTCACACGGTCTGGAACAGACACGCCCGAGAATACCGGGGAGAATATTTGACAGGTGATTGATCTCATAAGATTTTCCGTATTGTTTTTCATAAAGATAGCGAATGTAAGAAGGAATGTTGGTAAACGCGGGACATGCGGACTGGCATGGGATATTGACATCTATATAAAAAAAATCTTCCGGTTCCGAGGAATAGACAACTTTTGCAGGATCGGTGTCATTTTTTTTCATTTTATTACTCCTATCAAAATAGGAAAAGGATGGATCGATGGAGAAGGCATATCCGACAAGCGATTTTACCTATCAAAAGTGATTACTCAACTTCTTAAAATAAAAAAAAATCAACACAATAGACCATATACAACAAAGCATGTTTCAAACCCTAATGTAAGAGCACACCCTGCTGTAATACATAAGCCATTTCATGAAACATGAATTTATAGATTTCCTTATCGTTTTAAAATAATAAACAGTGTATTTAACATTGTCTAGACATCCTTTTAAAAAGGTAATCAGAGTCACCTGCTGCAAATCACCCCATAATGAAAATTCCTTTTTTGCCGATAAGGATAGAATAGGTTACTATTCGCCTGAATAATTCATGAGCATTTTGGAAAAATAAATTAATCTTATTGAGTTACACTATTATTAAAATATTTCTTTCCTGTTTTTCAAACTCCATACTGTTTCTGGAAACCGAGTAAAGGCTTTTCCAAAATTGCGCACCATGGGCGTAACGATTCGGCTGAGTCTCCAGTGTCACCAGCGATTCAGCATACTTGAGTATAGCTGAACCGCTTCTTCCTCGGATCTCCAACCACTTCGTTACGTGAATTTTTCAGGTTAATTTCCTCAACTATATTCCAGGACTCGGCATGAAAATTACAATACTGAAAAAATCTTTAATTACCAACCTGCCTGCTCTACTATTGGCAACCATAATGATTTTCTTTCCCAACCTCTCGTTTAGTTTTCAGGAAGAATTCACCGTATTTCTTGCTGAAATACAAACATCATCCACCCCAGAAGGCGATCCCAATTTCACTAAAAATCTCTATATTAACGGCGGTGAAGTAAACGGTCTCAAGGAGTCAGCTATTCTCGATGTTTATAGATCGAAAACTGTCAGAGATACAGACAACGGGCAAGATTATGCGATTAAGGTCCATGTGGGGCAGATTAAAATAGTCAGCTTGCATAATGACATTTCAATTACCCGAATTGTTGGTCTGGCATCCAATAAAGACACCCACCTATTGCGTTATCGAACTGTCATGACAGGAGATCTGGCAGTTCCTAGAAAAGAGGACGATACTATCAAAGGAGACGATATAGTACCTGGGCTTGGACAAGGAATCACCTTATCCGGATCGGGTGTCCAGATCCCGTCTCATATTCTTTTCGACCTTGCAGACTGGAAATTGAAACCTGAGGCATTGGAAATTCTTTCCAATGTTTACGATACCTTTAATCAATCAAAAGACAAGGACATCATAATTGAAGGGCATTCTTGCAGCCTTGGAAGTGGAAAGTTCAATCTGGAACTTTCAAAAAAACGAGCGCAGAGCGTTTCAGAATATCTCAAGGAAAGTAAGGGAATACCGGCTGATCTTATCCGCATTGAATACTATGGTGAAAACAATCCAATTGCCTCCAACGATACTAAGCTGGGCCGGATGAAAAACAGGCGGGTGGAAATCCGATTCCAGGAATCGGAGGCAGAGGAATCTTCAGAAGCAATATAGGGGGATAAACTCCGACTTCGAGCAGTAGGGCATTAAATCCTAAAAGAGGATAAATAATAATCACATGGTTACCAGTTCAGCACTCTTTTCAGGCACCCAGGTGCGGCGTCCGTCATGTAATTCGATATGGAACCAATTATCGCGGACTTCCAAGAGTCTAAAATCCACCCCAGCATGCAGTGGTTCCTCAAAGCTCGGCTGATAGGACTGGCCATCGCCTTTACGGGCTATAGTTTCGTCGGCCACCAACACACCAGTTTTACTGTTGGATTGAGTATATTGATCGGTAACCAGTGAACCGCCTAACAAGAGGCACACGATCAGGAAAATCCCAATATTCCAATGAATCCATGGCCTTTTCCAGAATATACGTAATCCCAAAATTATCCAGAACACGCAGTAGAAAATGGAAAATAACAGGGTTCTAATCTTGGCAGAAAAATCATAATGCCAGAAAAAAAGAGTCTTCAGTACTTTTTCCTGCTGTTTCACTTCAATATTGTCACGACGCTGACTTAAAACATACTCAAGGTTCTGCTGTAGATTTGAGTCGTTTGGAATAAATCGCTCTGCTTTACGATAGTTCAGAATTGCCCTGCCAATATCACCCAGTCTGAAATATGCATTGCCTATATTGTAAAATAATTTGCCATTTTGAATTCCTTCGGCCACAAGGCGCTCATAACGCAAAACCGCCTTCTGATAGAGTTCTTCTGCCTGATTGATATCTTGATCAAACAATTCATTGGCCTGATTAAAGAAAGTGTTAGCTTCTCGAAAAAGCTCTTTCTGTGCAGATCCAGCATCAATTGATGTTTCAGTGCTCGCTGCAGAAATAGAGGCGATAAAGACAAATCCAAGAAGAAACAAAACATTTTTAAAGGGAACAAAATTCATTTCAAAATTTTCTCCAGTTTTGATGCAATATCCATAGTTTTACTCACAAGATTCTGAAGATCGGACTGGCCGGTGTTTCCACCAGCAAAGCGATGTGCTTCGCATTCGTCTAGTATTTGTTTCAAACCCTTCAAAATTTCTTCTGATACCCCATGGTCGGCTAAGTTTTTGTCTACATCATGGGAGGTAATGGCACCCGCGGCAATACGTAGTTTTTTCCCAAGATACCCACGCAGAATTTCAGAGAGACGAACATATCCTGCACTCACATCCCCTGTAGATTCCCTGACTATCATCTTCAAATCCTTTACCATTTGGCCATATGCCTTCCTGGCCAAAAGTTCTTCAGGATCGCTCTGTTGATGCCGGACAATTATCGTAATGAAAAAGATCAGGAGATAAAAAACTGGAGGTAAAACGACAAGCAACAGACCCCAGCGCGAAGTAAGCCATAGCGAAATCCGATCCTCGTTTTGCAGCACATCCAGATCTTCGTAGTTATAGGCTATTCCTTCCTGGAACACCTTAATCTCCCGTTTGTTGACCTCTATAGTCTGTTGTCCTTCCGCATCCTGTGCTGTGATAACCCTTGCTGTCTTAACACTTAAAGGTATAGATGTAGATTGAGCAATTTCATACGTACGATTTTCCGGATTAAAATAAGATAGACTAATGGCTGGGATTTCTTTTACCTCAGTGTTTTTTGCTCTGATAGTTTGCGTAAACTCCTTTACCCTGCCCTGAATCTCACCAGCAGACATTTCTTCGGGGATCTTAAAATCGCGAGCCAGCGATTCCTGTTCATGCAGGGGGGGCAAAACTATGTTATCAAGATATTCCGGTCCAGTCACCATGACCTTTAAGGTAATGGGATCACCAACACTTACTTCAGTGGGTGTTGCTTCTGCTACCATGCTATATTCACCGACTAATCCGGTATAATGAGCCGGCCTTCCCTCGGCAGGCAAAGGCAGAACCTCTACCTGCACTTTATTGGATGGAGTGATGATTGTCTCATATACACCACGCCCGCTTCGATTAAAAAAATCGGCAAATGGATCTCTGCTCTGCTGTCGACGATAACCAACAAGCGCTCTGGCAGAAACAGTAACCTGCGGCAGTGTATGTACTCCAGCCTGTATAGGTATAAATATCTGTTCAAAACTCACTGTTAGGAACTGTTTACCGTCCAGACTCCCCTGCTCCTTTTTCCCGAGAATCGTTTTACCTGCCAAGGGAATTTTAATGGCGTTCTGCCGGTTAATGGAAGAAGGCTCCAACTCTACAAGAGAAAATCGCTGATCATCGGCTATTGGATAACTGAAATCAAACCCTTCTACATCCTTGCCGATATACCAGGTAACGGTCAACAGGACAGGTTCGCCGACATAGAGAGTGCTTTTTGCCAGACTAAGGCGTAATTTAAAATCATCAGACTCAACAGGCTCTGCAACTGAAATACGCACTGGTCTGGTCTGAAAGCTTTTATTGTCTACAATTACCGAAAGTGAGGGTATCGTGAAACTACCACTGCTTTTAGGAGTCAAAGCAAAGTTAAAAATGTATCCCTGCTTTGAAACCCTCTCCATTCTGCCATTTATAATGGTAATCGACTCACTGTTGTTCTGCTGACCACCACGCGGTTGCACATGAAAGTCTATCAAAGAAGAAAGATCGGGCTCCTCAGGCGAAGAATGCCCCTCAACCTGAACCTGAAACAAGAAAGATTCTCCCACAAACACCTGCTGTTTTTCCACAGCTGCCTGTACGGAAATTTCCTGCCCATTAACACTAAGACTGGACATGGCAAGCATCAGAAGCACCATGCCAAGCACCTTGATGTCTAAATGCCAGTTCAACAATATATGTCTCTTACCAAATATCAATTTTCAGATCCAATCTTCAATGTTTGTTCCTTACCAATCTTTATCTACCGACCTGTAATTACCGGGAATAGCCAATTGCCGTTCTTCGCGGCTTTCTTTTTCTTCATTTATAATATCATGAGCATCTTCGCCAACTTGGACGACAGTCTGTTCCTCTGGTTCCTGCTTGCTGAATTCCGGTTCACCACCCTGTTGCTGCTGTTGTCCCTGGTCACCCATTTCCTGCTGTTGCTGTTGGCCTTCCTGCTGTTTCTGGCCTTGCTCTCCTTGTTGTTGCATACTCTCCAAAGCCTTTTTCAATTCCTCGGCTGCCTGATCCTGAGTTTTTCCTGCATCGTCCATTTTCTTTTGGGAAACTTTCTTCTGGGCTGATTCCTGTTCGGAAATTGCTTTTTCAAGGTGTTCCTGAATGTTCTCAGCTGCGGTATCATTCAACTGCTGATCTGCCATTTGATCTTGCAGATGTTGTGTTTCAGATTGCAAAACATCCTGTTTCTCTGCAGCATCTTCAGCTGCTTTCTCCGAAATTCCCTGCTTCTGCTGCTTTTTTGCCAGTTCCTTTGTTTCTTCCGCCAAATCACTCTGCCGGTCAATAAGCTCTTTTAATTTATCAGCTGCCTTTTGTTGTGTTTTTTGCTTTTCTGCCGCCTGCTCCTGTTGCTTTTTCAGTTCATCCAGCACCTGTTTCATACTGAGCCTGGCAACTTCTATGTTGTGGGCAGCATCGATAAATTCAGCATCCAGCTCCAGAGTCTTTTGATATGCGCCTATGCTTTTTTCCAGTGCTTCCAAACTCTTTTGCAGATCACTGTCACGTTGCCGCTCACTTTCACGGAAATAACTATTGCCAATGTTATATCTGCTCTCCCTTTCAAGGGAGAGATCTTTGCTCTTTTCAGCCGCTTGTTCAAAAAGCTCAATGGCCTGCAGGTACTCACCCTGCTGGTATCGAGCTGTTCCTTTATTGAAATAAATCTGCGGCGATTCCGGTTCCGAAACAGCTGCCTCCTCATAAGCCTCCAGGGCATCTTCATATCTCTGTTCTGCATACGCCTGATTTCCTTTTTTTATTAAAGAACCAGGTGATTGCGCCAAACATTCTGACCAACCCGAAATAAGCAGACCGCTCGATAAAAATATGAGAAGAAATTTGTACACCATTTTTTACGCGTTCCTCTTCCTCTCATTAACCAGTAAATCAATTACCAGCAGCACAAACATGATTCCTGCAAAAATCTGAAATTTTTCTTCGTAACGCTGCACCGTAATTGATTCCAATTTTTTCTTTTCCGCTGTAACTACAAGATCCAAGTATACTTCCCCAAGATCGATGGTACCGGTGGCTACATTCAAATAGCGGCCACCAGGAGTTGCATTGACCATCTTGCGCAGGGTATCGCCATCGAGTTTAGTCCATACTTCCTGACCTTTGTATGTGAGAAAAGTCTTATTCCCGGTATTATCGGTAATTGGTATCCTCTTACCTTGATCTTCATCACCGATACCGATTGCAATGATGCGAATGCCTTTTTTACCAGCATCAGCGGCTGCTTCAATGGGAAAGCTATCATGATCTTCGCCGTCAGTAATGAGAATGATGTCCTTATACTCCTTTTCCATATCATCAAAAACCTCATCCATACTCTTACGGATAGCATCGCCGATCATTGTCCCGCCACGGGTCACACTGGAACTTGAGACATCTTCAAGCATCATTCGGAAAAAACCATAGTCCAGGGTCAAAGGACATTTGACCACGCCATTGCCGGCAAAAACAAGAAGACCAACCCGATCACCCATAAGCTGATCAACCACATCTCTTATTGCAAGTTTGGAACGTTCCAGCCTGTTTGGCACCAGATCTTCGGCCAGCATACTTCGTGATACATCAAGGATAAAAACGACATCCCTGCCATGGCGCTCGAGTTTCTGCGGAATGGGATTCCAGGCCGGTCTCGATGCAGCAAGAATCCCAAGGCCGAAGGCCAATATCAACAATGCTGCCTTCCATTGCCGTCGGACAGAGCTTATGGAAGTGTTAAGCATTGGCAACAGATTTGTATCAACAAAAAGGTGCAGGGCCTGCCGCCGTTTATGAGCTGCATAGATATACAGAGCAATCAACAGAGGAATGGCCCAAAGAAAAAATAATATTTCGATATACTGTAGCCGCATCACCTAAAGACCTTTGGTCTTAAATGAAGAATACAGGCATTTGTACCTTTGTCTTTCAATCTTCATTCTTCAATTTTCAATTTTCAATATTCAATGTTCAATATTTTTACGGTATTCTCCGAAACACTGTATTTGGTTGAAACAGTTCCCGATAATCAAGATATCGTATAGATTCCACCTCACTTTTTTCCAGCTCATCAATTTCTTTATAAACTTCCCTCAGCGACTCAGCATTTTCTGCCAAACGAAAGATACCTCCAGTGGTTTCCGCGATTGACTGCAGCGTTTTTGTATCAACCCCTTTGCCCATTTGTACTAAAAAACTGCCAAATAGAGACTGCTGACGCATTAATCCCTCTGCACCGCCCACACCTATTGTATAAACCTTGATGCCCCATTCTTGGGCTAAAGTAGCAGCTTCTGAGGGAGTGCGCTTACCGGCATTATTCTGCCCATCTGTAAGTAGGATTATAATTTTACTTTTTATCTCAAAATCCCGATCACCCTGTTCTGCCTGACGCTGCAGAGTCTCCTCAGCGGTCTGCAGGCGAGCTGCAGCCAGGGCAATAGCATCGCCGATTGCCGTACCATCTTCATTCCGTCGTTTGACCAAATACAGGTTTTTTATAAATTCCGATAATGCACCATGTGCCAATGTAAGCGGTACAACGGTGTCAGCATATCTGGCAAAGGAAATCAGTCCTACCATATCATTTGGCCGGCCAGACAGATCACCTCCCTTACCAGTAACAAATTCATCAAACACCCTTTTGACAACTTCCAACCGGTTCAATTTTTCACCGGCAAACTCCATTTCCGCCCCCATACTTCCCGATCGGTCAACCACCATTTCAATGGCAATACCCTTACTAACGTCCCTCACCCGCTCCCTGCCTTCCTGGGGCCGTGCAATAACCAATGTCAAAAGGACTAAAACCAACACCCTGATTATCATTGGCAAACCAATCCAACGCTGCCGAAAAGACGGCTTAAGCTGACTGACATGACGTGTGGAAGAGAACTTCAGACTACCGTACCCCTTGATCCGATAGCGTATTACAAACAGTATCGGAATAATAAACAGCAGGATAAAAACCCAGGGCGCATCAAACCGCATGGTTCATCCTCCTGGAGGATCTATTCATCTTGCTACTATTTTCGTCAACATGCTGAATGAGCGTTTCGGCAATAAAAAGCTTGCTGGAATCAAAAGATTTCTGAATTTCATCATTTGTTGCCTGATGGGCAGCAAATTTTACCATGTCACAATGTCGGAGGAACTGCTGCAGCAGTTCTTTATGGGCAGGAACCAACTCATTCGTATATTGGAGATCCTGCAGGAACTCTTCAGTGGTCCTTTCCGGAGCCCTGAGTCCAAAACGGTTTTCTATGTAGTGTCTGATGATGTGAGAAAGGCGAAGATAAAACTGCTTTATCTTGCCCTGTTTGATCAGATCTTCGGCAAGCAGTTTTTCCAATTCGCTGTAAGCCAGTTCATGAGCTGGTACTAATTGAACAATCTCTTTTTTCCCCTTTCGTCGCCAGAGAAAATATCCCAATAAGATTCCTGCGGCGATAATAATTACAGCACCTATCAATACATAAAAAACGATCTTTTGTGTCCCGGTTAACTCTCCAGGGGGAACGATTTTCTTTATTGTCAAATTTTCGGTATTTTCCGCTAGAAGTGAAGTAACAGTAATGGTAATTGGTTCTGATTCAAGTGTATGCGCTTTGTCCTCATCCTTTTTCTGAAAAACAACTTTCATGGCTGGAATAGTATATTCACCTGACAAAAAGGGCTCGAGGACATATGATTTGCCGGTTTGTACTAGACCATCAGCGGTCAAGCGCGGAGAAGAAGATTGGTAGTCAACTATCCCGAACTGCTCGAGTCTTTCGCCAAATTCAGGCAACCGTACAGTGTATTCTTCCTGTGCTTCAACTTCCAGTTTGAATTTTAGATGTTCGGCAATGGTTATCTGTTCTTTGCTTACCATAAGTTTCATGGTTACTGGACCACGCTTGTACTCCTTGGAAATCTCAGGAGATGAAGGAGTAACGGATTGTGTTTGATTACCGCTACAGGCTCCCATTGTTAAGACAACCAGCAGTAGTAGCAGCCTTATTTTACCAGGCAAATATGGAGTAAATTTGTACATATTGCTTTTATGAAATTAGAAACCAAATAATTACCATTATCTATTCATCCCCTGCTGCACCCCTTGCGAACCGTTTTCAGGCCGGTCCATACCCTCTTCATTGAGAAATTGTGCTGTGTGAATCACAACGTTATATTTATTCCTTAATGATTCAAAAAGGGATTGACGAACCTCTTCCTCTTTTTGAGATCGCAGGGCTCTGTATACTTCCTGTTGCACTTCAGCAAAATCTTTTTGTCTCTTCTCTTTCTTTTCTAAAACCTTAATAACGTGAACTCCCAGAGATGATTCCATCCCTTTTTCCAATAATGTGCCGGTATCTGCACCAAATATGGCATGATTGATTTCTTCTGCCTGGCCGATTCCCTCTACACTGTTGCCAGGCTTTGTCCATGCATCGATTCTCCCTGCCTTATCTCTAGTATTTTCATCCAGAGAATACTCCTTTGCCAAGTCGGCAAACGACTCACCCTTGTTCAGCTTGCCAATCACTGTCTCAGCCGTAGCATCATCCTTCACCAAAATGTGGCTTATTTTTGCCTGTTCCAGATCCTCAAATTCCTGCTGATGAGCTTGATAATAGGTTCTAAGATCACTTTCCGAAATTTTGATCTGTGCTGCGCTCTCCTCTGCCAGAACCTGCTGAGCGAGAACAGCCCGTTCTGTTTGCTGCAACATCAACCGTACATCCGGCTTTTCTTGTAGATTATCCTCCACAGCTTTGCGGAATAGTATTTCCTCGACCACAATCTGATTGAGAAACCTCTGTCGCTCAGCCGATGATGAAAATCTTTTAAGCAATGATTCTTTCTGGGTCTGCAGATCCTTCTCAGGGATGAGGGGGGCAAGTGATGCCAGCTGTCCGTCAATCACTTTTTCTATGCGGATATCCAATTCTCTTTTGGTAATTTTATGGTTGCCGATCTCAGCCAAAACCTCTTCAGCTGGAAATTCCTTTTCCTTGTTACTTTTTCCAGTACGTTCCTTGAGCTCATAGCGAAGCGCGCTGAATTTACCAAGGCGTTCAAGTGACTCCTGCACCCGACGGTTAATTTCAGGCGACAGTTCTTTTATTGGGCTAAGGCTTTCAGAGCGATAATAGGCGGTAAGCGCCTGTTTGTATGCTCCATCATTCTGAAAAAGCTTACCTATTCGGTACCAGATCTTTGCCTGTTCTTCGTCTGTAAGCACAGTATTGGTCATATACTCCTGCCATGTTTCAACGGCGCTGGATGTCAGTTCCTGCTTTTCCAAACGGAGCGCCAAGTCTTTCAATTTGTCTGGGGATGATATTTCTGTTTTTTTG
>CAMYJP010000028.1 GCA_947258675.1 uncultured Desulfobulbaceae bacterium
GTTTCCCGGGGCCGAAGGGAAAATGGATAGCGCACAAACCGCTCTCTATCTTGCCTCCGGGCTGGTCTGTTATGAGGCGGCCAGGGGCAATGTCTGTCTGAATCTCATGGATTACGCTGACAAGGAAATATCAGCTCTGTCGGTGGATGGGAAAATGGTGTCTATTCGTATTCCGGAACCATTGAAATGGCTGCGAATACTCAAGGCAATGGAAGTTGTAGGCAGGCCAGGGGATGCCAGGCCACTGATTCTAGAAAAAGGAAAAAACTCCACCCGGCTTTATTTGAACCGGTATTGGCAATATGAGCAGAGTCTGGCGGATTGTATCCGATCGAGACTTCGAGACCTCGATTTAGATGAAATCATCCTGCAAGAAGGGTTGACACGTCTATTTCCGTTCGGGCCTGGAGATGATCCATATTACCAGAAAAAGGCTGTTGAGACTGCCATAAAACGCAAGTTCAGTGTAATCACCGGTGGTCCTGGAACCGGAAAAACCACCATAGTGTTGAAGCTAATTGCCCTGTTAATCGAACTGGCAGAGGAAAATGGATTTCGGATAAGGCTTGCGGCTCCCACCGGCAAGGCGGCAGCCCGGCTTCAGGAGTCGATACAGGCTGGAAAACAGCAGCTTCTTGCCCAAGGTTTGATCGACAAAAAGATGCATGATCGAATTCAGGAGGAAGTTTCGACCCTGCATCGTCTTCTGGGCACGGTGAAGAATTCGGTGTTCTTTCGGCACAACAAGGAGTTTCCTCTCCTGCTCGATTGCCTGATCGTGGATGAGGCATCCATGATCGACCTGGCAATGATGAGCAAGCTTGCCGAGGCTCTGCCGCCATACGCCAGGCTGGTGATGCTGGGTGATATGGACCAGCTATCGTCGGTTGAGGCCGGCTCGGTGTTTGGAGATATCTGCCTTGGCCGCAATCTGCCGGATTCTCCATTGGGCAAGAGTATTGTTAAGCTGCAAAAGAGTTACCGTTTTGAGCCGGACCGGGGGATCGGCAGGTTGAGTAGTCTGGTCAAAGGTGGAGAAGCAGTAAAGGCTTGGCAATTTGTGTATGATTCGGTTGACCGGCAGACAAAGTGGATTGATCTTCCGGCGAAAAATGAGTTGAAGATGAAACTTAGAGAGCGACTGACGACCTATTATCGTCAATATCTGGCTGCGGTCGAAATCGGTAAGGCATTTGCCTGGTTGAGGGAATTTTCCATTCTTTGCGGTTTGCGCAAGGGGTGGTATGGGGCGGAAAAAATAAATTTGCTGATCGAAGATATTCTGGTTGAGGCAAAGCTTATTCCCAATGGAGAAACCTGGTATGTGGGGCGCCCGGTCATGATTACCAGCAATGATTATCAGCTGAATCTTTTTAACGGTGACCTTGGAATTGTCTTTCAAGATGAAATGGACGGGCAGAAGAAGGTTTTTTTCGAGACAGCGGACAGGGATCGTTTTCACAAGCTCATCCCGAGCCGTCTCCCGGAGCATGAACCAGCGTATGCCATGACCGTGCATAAAAGTCAGGGCTCCGAATTCGGAGAAACCCTGCTCCTCCTGCCGGACTTTGACAGCGAAGTCTTGACCCGTGAACTGTTATACACCGGCATGACCCGAGCGCGGAGGAAACTGGAAATCTGGTCGCCGGCCCATATTTTTCAACAGGCAATCCACAAGCAATGTAAACGTAATTCAGGGCTGGCCGAGAAACTGCAAACACCTTATCGCAAAGCTTAACAAAATACCTATCGAAAACTTCGGCAAATTAATCAGATATGCAAGTCAGAAAGTACAGTAACTGTTATTTATATCTTGACAAAAGGTAATGCAGGTTTGATAATGAATAGTCATTCAGGCAACATGCCAGAATTTCACTGTCGGACGCAAAACAATCATAATTTATAGGAACAAATAAAATGCAATTTCTTAGAGTTTTTCCTCTTTTTGCTTTGGGGTGCAGTATTATTTTTTTAGTAACAGTCATTATGATTTTTCCAGATGCGGCTCAGGGAATGATCGCCCTTGAAGTTGATGATTGTGTTAAATGCCATAAGAAGGAACCTGCTGCCATTCTCAGTATGGGAGGTAAACACAAAACTGCTGTAACTTGCCTTGGTTGTCACGTGGAACATCCCCCCTGGGGAGAAGATACTATACCAGCATGCGGAAAGTGCCATGCAGGTCAATCACATTTTGAATTGGATTCCTGCCTGGCCTGCCACGCAGATCCACACAAGCCTCTTGAATTAAATCTGAAAGACAATATTACTAAACCCTGTTTGACCTGCCATGATCAGCAAGGAAAAGAAATGCAGGAATTTAAGAGTCGACATGCTGAACAGTCCTGTACTTTTTGTCATGACATTCACGGCCGGGTTCCAGACTGTTCGGAATGCCATGAACCTCATATGCAGGGCCAGAAAATGAATGATTGTCTATGGTGCCATCCTGCTCATCATCCTTTGCAGATAGCCCCTGCTTCAACAACCCCCAGGGAATTCTGTGTATCTTGTCATGATGAAATAGAGGAATTGATGGTCCAAACAAAAACGAAACATCAAAACTTCACCTGTGCCTTCTGTCATCGTGGACCCCATCCTTTTATTCCACAATGTCAGATGTGTCACGGTTTGCCTCATGCTTCGAAAATGCATGAAAAAATGCCAAACTGCTTGGATTGTCACATGGATCCGCATAATCTGATGAAATAGATCAGCGTGCTGTGAAATTGGTTTAATTGTAACGGGGCCAAAGGAGATTCAATACTGATTTGATTGCTTCCATAATATGCTGTACAAAGAAAGCCTTTTCGAGGCTAGGCTATCGAGAAATCGAACTAGTAATGGATGAACGATAACCCTATATAATATTCGTCAATAATAACTTGACAAAGGGGGAATCGGTTTGATAATGAATGAATCTCCAATCATATATTTTTTATATATGTGCAAATGCTTGTTTCCGATCGGGAGTTAGCATTTTGTCAGATTTGAGTAGATTAGGGACGGTAAACCATAAATTCAATTCACTTGAGCCGGAGGAAGGGGCGAAAATATGCAAATGAATACAAATTTAGCTGGGAAAATCGTAGGGCCTGTCATTTTTGTCATAATATTAATGGGTCTCTTTGTCCTTTCTGGAGTAGCGGTCGCTGCAGATCAACTGGCAACAACTGACTGTATAAAATGCCATCAGAAAGAACCTACAACGATCAATGATAATGGTGGTAAGCATAAAACAGCAGTAACATGCCTTGATTGTCATGTAGAGCATCCACCATGGGGTTCAGAAGTTATCCCAGCCTGTTCAATGTGTCATGAAGGAAAATCACATTATCAGCTGGAAAATTGTCTGTCCTGCCATTCTGATCCCCATCAACCTCTAAATCTACAACTTGGTGATGACATTACCGGACCATGTCTTACCTGCCATGAAGAACAGGGGAAAGAGTTTGAGGAATATGCTAGTGCCCATGCCGAGCAATCCTGTACCTTCTGTCATGAAGCCCATGGACAGATTCCTGAGTGTTTCCAATGTCATGAACCACACGCCCAGGGGCAGACGATGAGTGATTGCCTTGGATGCCATCCAGTTCATCATCCACTGGAGATTTCATATCCGCTGACTACAGCGAGGGCCTTCTGTGTGCCGTGTCATGAAGAAATAGGTGCCCTTATGGCTAAAACCACGACAAAACATCAGACATTTACCTGTGCATTCTGTCATAGGGGCACGCATCCAAGCGTTCCTCAATGCCAGACCTGTCATGGTGAGCCGCACTCTCAGGCAATGCATAAAAAAATGCCTAACTGTCTGGACTGCCATATAGACACACATAACCTGCAGAAGTAGATGATCGATAAGTGTCACTAATATGCTGTGACTGGTTCAATTAGGTTAACTAATTGATAATAATCAATTGTATAATTATATAAATTAAAGGAGTAGGGGACTAGACAATGCAAATGGGAAAAATTTATGGGTATCTGACAGCGGGGATAGTATGTTTCACCTTCTTGTTATGCAGCCAGATCGTTACGGTTTTTGCGGCAGAGGGTAGCGTATATGATATTGAAGTAAAACAACTGACCGTTGCAGACTGTGCAGCGTGCCATGTGTCGCATTTCAACAGAATCAGGGATAATGGCGGCAAGCACAGCGGAGTTGTATGTGGTGAATGTCATGAAATTTTCCATGCATATAATCCTTTGAAAAATAATTATGCGGCAATCATGCCGAAATGTTCCAGCTGCCATGATGCTCCCCACGGAGATGCTCCAGAGGTAATGAAATGTTTAGGCTGTCATACCGACCCACATCAGCCACTTGCAGCGATTCCTGATCCATCAACGTTGGAATCACAATGTGGCACATGTCATACCGAGGTAGCCGCTAGTTTGAAAGCACAGCCAAGTAAACATACAGAGGAAGAATGTTCCTCATGCCATTCGCAGAAACACGGCCGCATACCTCAATGTGCCGAGTGTCATGAATCACATAGTCCGCAAGTCCAAATGGCTGTCGCTGATTGTCTTGTCTGCCATCCGGTCCATACACCCCTTCAAATATCATATCCCGTGACTCAGAACATTCAGGTATGCGGCGGCTGTCATGTTGATCCTTTTGAACAACTGGCTGCAAAGCAGACTAAACATTCTGCCCTTACCTGCGCGAAGTGTCATCCGAAACATGCCCAGCTGATGGCCTGTCAGGAATGTCATGGAGAGCCTCATGGAGAAAAGATACATAAGAAATATTCCGAATGCGGGACATGTCATAATATCGCCCATGATCTGGAAAAATAGTAAGTTGTTTACTATGGAATAAAAATGCCCATTACCCCTTTTTGATACAGGGCAAAAAAGATATTTAAAAAGGACGAGTTGGTATAATGCTGACTCGTCCTTTTTTTATTTGTTTCGGAAAGCTTAAATAAAGGACCAATTTGACCGATTTAATTAGGCACAAGACCATAATTAATTTCTACTGTTTTGGCTGAATCGTTTCCTGCTAATGTATTTTATGTATTGCTAGGGCCTCCTTTGGGCCGTTTTTTTGTGCATAGATATACTGCAACTGTGTGAGCAAACTCGATAATTAAAATACTTTTTCATCGGCAAAGATCATTAATTTTTTCTAATGCGAAAAAAATATATATCAACTTTTGTTGTTTTTTTTCTTTTTCTACCCGCCATACTTCTTTTCACCTGTTCTCAAAAAATCAAATTTTCTTCTCTCGGTGCACAATTATCTATTGAGAAATCGGACGACTCGGTTCTGTCAATCACAGTAGATGAAGATTCTGGAAACAAGCTTGAAGCTTCAGAGGAGTCATCGGCAATTAAGGTTCGCCCTTCTGAGATTGAAAATCTGGTTATGATGGGTGAAACTGAGCCACGTAAACCGAAAATTCAAAATCAGACTGTAGGTATTAGATCGCAGAAACCAAAAAATCAGATTCAAGCAATAGATGCCAGTCAACAAACTTTAGGAGCCCAGAGATTGGCATCTGATAATAGTACTCCGCAGGAACAGGAACCCTTTGTACCGATAACAGAAAATATTACTATAGAAAAGGAATTACAGGTAACCGCGGAAGAATCCGAACCATTCGTTACAGTTTTAGAAACTAGCCAGGAGGTTGAGGTTTTTGAAGAAATTAAGGAAGTATCGGAGCAGGTTGTTGCAAAGCAGAAAGCACAAGATCCATTTGATGCGGAGACTTATACAATTCAGCTGGCAAGTTATAATAATGCAATGGATGCCGAGCGCCAATTCAATTTTCTGAAGGAGAAATTAACAGATCAGCAAAAACATTTACTGAGAATAGAATATATAAAAGGCTACTTCACCCTCCGGTTGGGAAAATTTGATACTGCGGTCTCAGCGCAAAACATTATCCCAACTATTAATGACTGGCACCCATCAGCCTTTGTTCTAAAAGCCTTTATTAAAGATGAAAGAATTCACCAAATCATAGAACCGACAATTGGTGTTGGCAATGAGATGGTTGCCATTAAAGCAGGGGATGTAATGGAGGCTACTCAAACAGAAATAGAACAACCTTTAAAACCTACTGTTCAAGTAGATTCTTTAGCCATTGTTGAAAAGGAACATTATACAATTCAAATCGGAAGTTTCCGGGATGAGTATGATGCGGCAAGAATTTTTGATTCAATGAGTTCTTTTTTTGAAGCTGATGAGCTTGATTCCCTACGGATTGAGAAAGTCCAGGGTTTTCATACTGTGCGTTTAGGGAGGTTTAATAATCGGGCAGCCTTACAGGAATTGCTCAAGGCTGTTTGGGTAAAATATCCGAACGCATTTGTTTTGTCCGCCTATTTGAAGAAAGATCGAATATCCAGAATTTTTCAAACAGAAACGGGGGAGGCTGATGTTGCAGAGCCGGTTTCAATTGCAAGAGCAGAGTATAAAGATGTTCCAGTTGCAGAAATAATTTCAGAAATTTCTAATGAGGGTGAACTAGCTGGAAAAACAATAGAAAAAGAATTGGGGCCGCCAACTGAAGAGGTCTTTTTACTCCCTGAAAAAGCAGTAGGAAAGGTTGAAAAACCTAATGTTGCAGTAGAGATAGAAGGTGAACAACAAGCGCCATCGATTAAGCAGGTGGAGAGCGAGTTGGCAATCCAAGTTATGGCTATCCTGACAGCCGACGAACAAGGTGAAAAAATTGCCTATCCGGGCTCAGTATTCACCGACAGTCGTTCCGGAGAGATTTTTGTAATCGTTGGCGGTGACCGCAGCCGGACGGCAGTAATATACGGTCCTGATTATCTGCCCCTGGTATCTCTTGGACCAGGTAGAAAAATAACTAGTCCTGTGGGTGGCTTTATTAATCCTCAAGGTAAATTATACATGTGTCAGTTGGCTAATCCGGATCAGCCTGCCCGTCTGACCATCTACAATGCCGCTTTTTTTTTGGAAAAAGAAATTGTTCTTGATCAATTGATGGAAAATGGAAGCAAGAAATTCTCCCCTAAACAGATTGCAGCATCACCGGATGGTGAGCGCATTTATATAGCCGGGCCTCCGGCTCCCGGAGTCATGGTTCTGGATAGTGAAGGGAATTTTCTCCATTGGCTGCGCCCGACAAAATGGATGGGCAATAAAAAGAAAGTTGATAAACGACGTAAAGGTCAGGATACCATTGTCGATGTTTTCATTGACAGTGCTGGTGATATCTATCTTTTGAGCGAAGAAACCGGAACAGTCTATATTTATAACAAATCAGAAGAATTTCAGAGCACAGTGGGCGAGAAAGGAGGCACTTACGGGAAGCTAAGCAGGCCGCGCGGGGTTGCTGTTGACAGGATTAGAGGTCTTATATACGTAGTCGATTATCTTCGTCATGCGGTTTTGGTTTATAATCTTGCAGGTAAAATGCTATCTGAACTGGGTGGACGTGGCGTAGCACCAGCGTGGGTGAATTTTCCAACCGATCTCGCTGTAGACTCTGAAGGTCATTTAGTTGTGGCAGATTTTTTTAACAGCCGCGTACAGGTATGGAAGATAGTGGAGACAGGTGTATTATCGATTAAAAATGAATAGCACTTTGCAGCAGTGCTGGTGACAAATTTTGTCATAATCATGACCTTTTTTAGTATGACAGTTTTGCGCTACCCTCCTGAAGTCCCAATAAATAATAAATTTAAATTATTGATTTTCTGATTTTTTTGTGTTTCTTGCCGGAGGTTTTTAGTAGATATGCGGTCTTCGGCACATAAATTGCAATATTTTTAGATGGTTAAAGAAAAAAGATATTAATTCGTCGCAATGAGATATCAGCACAATCTGGATGATATAAATAATGTTAAATAAGAATAACAGTTACCAGCTCATGCAGTTATATGCTGGAATTACTCGTTTGAATAGCAAAATGGAGGAAATAATTTTATGCAAGTAAAAATATCGCGTTTCATTTCTTTATTTTTAGGGCTGATTGGAGTCGCCCTGTTGCTGCTGACGACCTCTTCTGCGATTGCTGGTGATGCATGTGTAAACTGTCATACTATGCATCACAGTCAGGACGGTGCAGCAATTGGGAGCGGACCATACGGCCAGCTATTACTAAATAATACTTGCCTCGGTTGTCACACCGGCACAAATAACGGGACAACGCTTAAGCATTATGTTCTTGATTCGGCCGATCCGGCTAATACTCAGTTGGCAGGCGGCAATTTTTATTGGACCGAACTGGCAGTCGCTGAGACCACCAGGGATCCCAAGGCCCATAATGTTACCGGGCTTTCTGTTAATGCACAAGACAATGCTCTTGCTGATACACCGCCTGGGGGATCTGCCTTGTCAGGTAACATAACCTGCGCTGGTACTACAGGCTGCCATGGTAATCGTACAAACGCTAATGAATTCACTGACTTGGGTGGTGCCCATCATAACAATGAAACAGCGCAGATTACAGTGGCCGAGGCCCAGGCAGCTGCTACTGCCAATGAACCAGGTCAGGCATACAGGTTTTTAGACGGTATTGCCGGCTATGAGCATGTCAATAGGGAATATGAGGCAACCCAAACCGCCACTACAGGTCATAATGAGTATTACGGTGATGTGCGAGCAAATGACTCACTGGCTGATTCCAATACTATTTCGGCACTCTGTGCTGTTTGCCATGCCGACTTCCATAATGACAGCGGCGGAGAGGCTTTGGGATCCGGTGGATCGAACTTTGCGTCTCCTTGGCTGCGGCATCCCACAGATCTGCAGATGGCCGGTTTAGGCGGGGAATATGCAGGATACTCCTCTTACAGTCTATTGGCACCGGTTGCCCGTTCGACAGTACCGGCGGCTGCCTCGTCAACAGTAAACACTACTGCCGGTACCGATGCCATTGTTATGTGCCTGTCCTGTCATAAGGCTCATGGGTCAGCATATGCCGACATTTTGCGTTGGGATTATGATGCGGCCACCACCCAATGCGTATCTGAGATCGGCAATGGTTCAGGGACCCAGTGTGGTTGTTTTGAATGTCATACAACAAAAGACGACTAAGCAATATCCTTAAGTAGATTAAGTCTTAAAGATGGAAGAGACGGTGTTCGGTTAAATACTTCACCGTCTCTTCATAATATGTGCGACCCGGCCCATTATGCGGAGGGAAATGACCCGGACGACCAGCCAGAACTTGGCTGACTCGAATCCGGGTCTGGTATGATAGGGAACTGCAAAAATAGTATTTACAATCATCACGTCAGTTATCACAATTCATAAAAAAAATGACAATCCCATCCAATATACGAGTATTGTGGTTCCTTCTGATGCTGAGCGTTGTTTTTGTGCCTGAAGCCCGCTCGTTGGATTTAACGGGAAATTGGAATTTTGTTGAAAATGATACAGGTACGGAGCAGCGGAGTACATTCAATCAACGTTTTGGTCTTACTTTTTCTGAAAGTCTGACTTCGGCTGTCTCCTTTTCAGGGGCGGTTACCTATAACAACAACTGGTCCGAGAAGTCAGGGAGTCATGAGATCCTGCAGCCTAATATGGGCCTCAATATCACCAACGATATATTTCAGGCACGATTTGCTGGATATATTCTCGAAGAAACAGACACCAGAGATGTCGAAAGGAATGATTACTCCTGGGAAAGTTCCATCGGGTCAGCCTGGAAAAAACAGCTATGGCCTTCTCTTTTTATTAGGTACGGTGCAAATAAAAGCAAGAATGATCTTTCTGCGGGCAGTGCAGGTGCCAGCAACCAAGAATACGATCGATATGGCATCAATGTTGATTGGAACCTCATATTTTTTAAGGTTTTTTATGGCTTTGACGGTCTTCAGTCAGAAGATTTAATTAATCTAACGGAAACAGAGAATACCAACCATTTTGCCAAGTTCATGACTTCACATACCTTCTGGAAAGACAGAATGACTGTGAACTTTTCTCAACAGTACAGCCGTAACGAGCAGGAATTCTTTGCCAAAATAGGGCCGTCAGGTTTTGTTCTTAGAAAAAAAGCACTAGTTCGGACTATGGCCACAAGTGACACAACACCCGCTGACAGTAGTCTGGGAGCGGATATCCCTGGAATTCGTGACAATGATCTATCCGTGGCGATAGCCGGAGCAACCCTGCAATTGCCTCCACAGCTGGTGAATATTGGAATGGAACTGTCCACTCTTGAACCAGAAGTTGACACTATCTATCTTTACACGAAGGAAGATTTAGTTGCCTTAGCAGGAGTCAATCCTAATGATGTTATATTTTCTCTGTATGTGAATACTAATTCTTTTGATGATACGACCTGGTCTCTGGTGCCTCTTGGGGCAGGAGGGGTGACTTATAATGCAGCCAGCAGGCGATATGAGTTTACCACTGGCAGACTGACTAAACAGTTTGTGAAACTGGTCGCTGACTGCAGTCTGCTGGCAGTACCGATTGAGATTACCGAAATCGAGGCATATGAAAAGGAAGTTGATACAAGGACGGTTCAGGTAAACCAAAGGCATGATACTGATTTTGGTATTGCTTATAAGGTAACTCCGACCTTAAATTTGGATTATTCTTTTTCCCATGAAAAATCTGAAATCAGGGATGGCACGGATACGGAAAGGGACTCTCATGCCGGTGGGTTGAGTTGGGTTCCACGATCATCGTTGGGCATGAATCTCAGTGTCAGTCAAACCCACAGTAGTAGAGGCGCGAACCCTGAGAATACAGGTAGAAATTATTCAGTGGGTATGGCTGTAAAACCTATGAATACGCTGGATTTTAATTTCGGTGTAAATAGAAATGAGTCATATGAGGGGGGAAACCGAACTTCTACTGGTCACAGTTACGATATGACTACTAACGCTAACCTATACCGTGATCTCAGCTCGAGTATGAATTTGAATTACAGCAACTCCAAGAATGAAATCAATGGTGAATCCTCTGATTTTTATGGAGCACAGCTTAGGTTCACAGCCCGGATAAGCCCGAAATTTACTGTAGGATTTACCGAGCAATTTAATCGATCCGAGTCAACCCTATCAAACACAGATTCGGGTAATACAGATATGAATATAAGCTGGCGTGTTTCGGAAATTTTGTCTGTCGGTATCGGAGGTGGTTATTTTTGGCAGGACAATGCTACCGACACAACCAGTCTGAACCTGGATGTGACCATGCTGCTTACTTCTAAAACGCAGCTGTCATTAACCTATAATTATAATCGCAACATTTTAACTGTGGAAAATTATTTTCTGAACTGGAGCTGGGCGATAAGTAAATTTCTATCCTTCACAACATTTGGTAATTTCCAGACAACGGATGATACTAGAAGTGATGATATTTGGAGTATCGGAGCACAATTGTCCTTCCGAACCAAAGGATTGTAGTTTCAGATCGAATTTGTTTATTTGATGAACAGTAATTTATATGAAAGAGGAGTGTTGGGTATGGGAAAGTTGAAACTGGTTTTTTTCTCTCTGATAACAGTGTGTGCTATTTTAGCCAGTGGTTGCGGAATGAAAGGCAGCAGCAGCCGGTCATTTATCCGTGAGGATATTGATATGGCTTTTTATGAAAGGGTTGCGGTTTTACCCTTTGAAAATAATACGATAAACACTTTTGCAGCAGAACGAATGCGGGATATTACCATGACCCAGCTGCTTGCTGCTGGTTATTATGAAGTTGTAGATAAAGGGCTTGTGGATAGCGTATTGCTGGAAGAGGCGATTGATAAAGATGTACCGCTCAGCAAACCAACCTTAAATCGTCTGGGTAAGCTCATGAATGTGCAGGCTTTTCTCTTGGGTTCTGTTGAACAGGCTGAAGAGGTGCGCAAAGGTAATTTTTCCTATCCAGAGGTATCCTTGACCTTGAGACTGATTGATGCAGGCACGGCGATTGTTCTCTGGCAGGCATCCGGGCATAGAAGTGGCTATTCATTGGCCGGCCGTCTGTTTGGCGCAGCTCCCAAGGATACATTTCAGGTATCCATGGACCTTGTTGGGGAGATGCTGAAAGAAGGAGGCGGTCAGTAGGATCTTCATGATCACGATGCGTTTCATTACGAAGGAAAATATGTCGAAGGGTTTTCAAGCCATAAAGCTGGTAATTCTCATGGTACCCTTTTTGACATTGATCAATGTCGCTATGGTCTGTGCCGAGCAGCGAATTGCTGTATTTCCCATGGAAGATATAAGCCGTGGGGTAAACGGATATAATTATGATATCAGCCAACGTCTGGAAAAAAAATTGTCCACAAAAGGGATAGAAGTCATATCCAGTCAAGAAGTTATGGATTTCCTGGTCCGCAACCGGCTGCGATGGCTCGGTTATCTGGAAACATTTCATGTAATGCAGGCGAAAAATGAAATGAAGGCTGATTATCTTCTATTGGGTACGGTTATCCAACAGCATGAAGCCAGTTCCACTGCCAGGGTCGGTCTTTCTCTGCAATTGATACGTACCAAAGATTCCAGAGTAGTATGGTCTGATTCCGGTGGTATGAGCACAGCGGATAATCAGCATTTTCTTGGTATTTCTGAACCTGAAACAGTCGATGACCTTTTGCCTATGTTAATTACTGATATAATGGCTACCTGGCCGGCTGAATTTGAATTTACGGAGATGCGCCATTATGATATGGATATTGAATCAGTAACAGTGGAACCTAAATATGTAAAACCTGGGGATGAAATTAAATGTGTTGTCCGGTTGAGGGATTTAAGCGATGGGAACGAGCGGCCTCAGGTGTTTATTAAGGCCGGTGCAAGGGTTCATTTAGCCATGGAAGTGCCTGCTCAACAAATTGATAAGCCCGATTCTTTAAAGCAGGTTTTCGGTAAAGCAAGAATGAGTGAAAATATTTATCAAGATGTTGGGAAGATAGAAGGTTTAAGTCGTAAAACCAGTAATGCGGGTAAGCTGATTTTTGAGGAACAACAGAAAAAGAAGACAAAGGAAAACAAAGATCTATCAGATACACTGCGCTATGAGGCCTCTTGGGTTGCCTCTGAGCAGGGAGGACTTGATTACGGTAATGTGGATATGACAAACAACGTAGCTACTGCCATGGAAGATTTAAGTGTCCTTCAGTCAAAGTGGAAAGAGACCAACAGGGATGATCGTTATCCGGTCAGCCTAGTTGTCAGTTATCCTTCCGGAAAACAGCGGCAATCGTTTCTGGGTTACTATCATGTGGATAGTATACCGCCTAGGCTGTCACTAGATTTCAAGGCAAAGGAAATTGAAGATGTCCCGACGTTTATGGAATCCCTTGTTATCATGCCAAAGATGCACCAACCAGAACCAATCAGTCGATGGCAGTTAATCGTAACAAATGATAATGGAGATACAGTTGTTGATGAAAGTGGCGTCAATTCTCTGCCTTCCAGGCTCACTTGGAAAGGGAAGGGGTCTGATGGGG